>JAFZSM010000094.1 GCA_017619385.1 Bacillota bacterium | reverse complement strand
GACAGGTTTTTAACTTGGTAGTGCCTAGGGGAGTCGAACCCCTGATTCCAGCGTGAGAGGCTAGCGTCTTGACCACTTGACCAAGGCACCGTATTCTTTTCTTTCCGCTTCTTGCGGAACATTTGAATTATACATATATTTTCATGTCTTGTCTATCTTTTTTTGTATTTTTGTCCTCATTCTCTCCGTATATCTTTTGTATCCATATCGTCTTCTTCACCAAATTCTTACACATTTTCGCATATTTCTTGTTGCTTAAAGTATGTAAAACAGTATTTTTTTGATATAATGATACAGTTGAACATTAATAGAGGAAAAGATATGGATCATAAAGAATTAGCTGAACTATTATTCCCGGATATAAACAAGACCATCGAGGATCTCGAAAGAGAGTATCCAGAAAGAGATCTTGCAGAAGGCGCCAGAGTCACGAGGCTTGCGCCAAGCCCCACAGGCTTCATACACCTTGGCAACCTCTTCGGAGCCATGGCAGACGAGAGGATGGCCCATCAGTCAAACGGCATATGCTATTTGAGAGTAGAGGATACGGATGAAAAGAGAGAAGTAGAAGGCGCTGTGCCCATCCTTCTCGATACCCTTTCATATTTCGGCATAAACTTCGACGAAGGTGCCTGCAAGAACGGAACTCAGGAAAGCAGGCCTTCGGGGGTAGACCCGGAAGGGTCCGAAAGGGGAGCCTACGGTCCCTATTGGCAGAGTGCAAGAGGCGATATATACAAAGTCTGCATCAAATATCTCGTAGAAAAAGGGATGGCCTATCCCTGTTTCATGACCGAAGAAGAGATCGATGCTATAAGAAAAGAACAGGAAGCCGGCAAGATCAATCCCGGCATCTACGGCAAATATGCAAAAGACAGAGATCTGAGCCTTGATGAGATAAAAAAGAGGATAGCCGAAGGCAGAAGCTATGTCATACGCTTCAAAAGCCCCGGAGACGAGAGCAGATATTTTACATGCTACGACGAGATAAGAGGCAATATCTCGATGCCGGAGAACGTCCAGGATGTGGTGATACTGAAGAAGAACGACCTTCCCACCTATCATTTCGCCCACGTCGTAGACGACCACTTCATGAGGACGACTCACGTGGTAAGAGGAGAGGAATGGATGGCGTCGCTGCCCATACATGTGCAGCTCTTTGAAGCCATGGAATGGGAGCATCCCGTCTATGTCCACAATACGTCTCTTATGAAGATAGACGAGACCACAGGGCAGAAGAGAAAGCTCTCAAAGAGAAAGGATCCGGAACTCGGTCTGTCTTTTTACAAAGAGCTTGGGTACTTCCCCGAAGCTGTCAGAGAATATCTGATGACCATACTGTGCTCTGATTTCGAGGAATGGAGGATAGCGAACCCCTCTGCCGATTACGACGAATTCAAATTCTCGGCGGAAAAGATGTCAGACTCCGGTACGCTCTTTGATATAAACAAGCTCAACGACGTATCAAAGGATGTCCTTGCAAGAAAGACTGCTAAAGAGATATACGATTTCATGCTCGGCTGGGCAAAAGAATTCCAGCCCGAAAAAGCAAAACTTCTTGAGGATAACAAGGATATGCTACTAAAAGTCTTCGACATAGACAGGGGAGGCGAAAAGCCGAGAAAAGACCTCATTTATGCCGGCCAGATCTTCGAATTCGTAAAGTATTTCTTTGATGAGTATTTCGTTTATGAATCGGAATGGCCTGCGGAAGTATCAAAAGAGGACAGAAAAGAGATACTTCAAAGATATCTTGAAAGCTATGACCCCTCAGACGACAATGCTGCATGGTTCGAAAAGATAAGGGCCATAACCGCTGACATGGGCTATGCTGTAAAGCCCAAGGATTACAAGAAAAACCCCGAAAGCTACAAAGGTCACGTGGGACATGTCTCAGGAGTCGTCAGGATAGCTGTCACAGGGAGGGCCAACAGTCCCGACCTTTGGACCATCCAGCAGATACTGGGAAGAGAAAGAGTAGAGGAAAGGATCAGAAGAGCAGAGGAAGCTTGACCGCTCTTTGATATATTAAGATATGGAACTGAGAGATTTCAAACACATTCATTTCATAGGTATAGGCGGCATAGGCGTGTCGGCCATAGCGGAAATAGTAAAGAGCAGGGGAGTGAATGCTTCCGGCTCTGACATGAAAGCCAGCGAAGTTACGGAGAACCTGGAAAAACAGGGGATAAAGGTATATATAGGGCATGACGCAAAAAACGTCGAAGGAGCAGACCTGGTAGTGTACTCGACTGCTGTATCTCTTGAAAATCCCGAGATCGTGGCAGCAAAGGAAGCAGGTATACCGGTAATAACCAGATCCAATGCTCTTGGACTTATGATGACAGAATATCCCGCTTCCGTGGCCATATCCGGCACCCACGGCAAAACCACCACCACTTCCATGGTATCACTCATATTGGAGCACGCAGGCATGGATCCCACGGTACTGGTGGGCGGCATACTCAACGAGTTCCACAGCAACGCCAGGATAGGAAAGTCCGACAATCTGGTAACGGAAGCCTGCGAGTATATGGACAGTTTCCTTGACCTTAAACCCTTGGTCGAGATAATACTGAACATAGACTCAGACCATCTTGATTATTTCAAGGACATAGATCATATAGCAAAGTCCTTTGCATCCTTTGCAGATAATCTCAAAGAAGGAGGATTCATAGTTGCCTATGATTCCAACCCCTTCGTCAAGTCAGTCACCGAACAGTCAAAAAAGAGAATTGTGACATTCGGTTTCAACGAGACCAGCGATTTCTACGCAAAGAACATCACCTTCAATGAGGAGGGTCACCCCAGCTATGATCTTTATTCAAAGAACGGCTATGAACGCCGTATAGAGCTTGGCGTTCCCGGAGAGCACAACGTGGCGAACTCTTTGGCAGCAGTGGCAGCCTGCGTCAACCTGGGCGTAGGACTTGATGCCATAGAAGAGACCCTGGAGGCTTTCAGAGGCACCCAGAGACGTTTCGACATCATAGGAAAGACCGAGAACGGATGCACGGTGGTAGATGACTACGCTCACCATCCGACAGAGATCAAAGCTACGCTTGCAGCTGCTCAGCACTTTACCCACAAGACGGTATGGTGCCTTTTCCAGCCCCATACATATACAAGGACTCTGGCTCTTATGGATGAGTTTGCAGATGCCTTCGAAGATGCAGACAAGGTGGTCTTTGCAGAGATCTACGCCGCAAGGGAGAAGAACATCTACAAAGTATCATCCAAGGCTCTTCTTGACAGAGTAAAGGAAAGACATCCGGGCAAAGATGCCTTCTTCTTCGACAGTTTCGACAAGATAGCTGATTTCGTGAAAAACAACGCATCCGCCGGTGATATGATCATCACCATGGGTGCAGGAGACATATATAAAGTCGGAGAGATGATCTTGGAGATGTAACGATGAAAAGAACGGAAAGAGCCTGTATCATAACTCAAGTTTTGACCGAGCATCCCAACAGGGATTTCTCTTTAGGTTTCTTTGCAGAGAAGTTCGGATGCGCCAAATCAAGTACTTCCGAAGACCTCACACTGGTGAGGACCGCCATGGACAGCGCAGGTCTTGGCTATGTGGAGACGACTTCAGGAAGCAAGGGCGGCGTCAGATTCGTACCATATATCACAAAGGAAGAGTCCATAGCAGGTCTTGAAAAAATAAAGGCAGTGCTGGAAGACCCTTCAAGAAACGTAGGCGGCGGATATATTTATACCACGGATATACTCTTCGATCCCGAGATGTGCCAGATATGTGCCATGCAGTTTGCAAAGCACTTCGCAGCATCTGAGGCCGATATAGTTGTCACCATAGAGACAAGAGGTATAGGCGTTGCCATGCTGACGGCAAGGCTTCTCAATATCCCTCTCGTTGTCATAAGGCGCGAAGCGAGGGTATCAGAAGGTTCCACAATTTCCATCAACTACTATTCCGGCAGCTCTGACAGGGTACAGAAGATGAGCCTTGCAAAAAGAGCAATAAAACCCGGTTCAAAAGCGATAATTATAGATGATTTTATGCGCAAGGGTGGTACACTGAAGGGTATAGAGGACATGCTCAGCGAATTCGACACAAAAGCCGTAGGATTCGGAGCCGTCATAGTTACCCAGGGTGTCAAAGACAAGAAGATAGGGAATTTCTTCCCCATTATCATCCTGACCGATACGGAAGATGGCTACAGGGTGGCCATAAACCCTGATATCATATAACAATCGAAAGGAAGTTATAAAAAATGGGAGCGTATTTTTCTGAATTCAAGATTTTCTGCGGAAACGGAAACCCGGAACTCGCACAGGAGATCTGCGACTGTCTGGGAGTACCTTTGGGAGAAGCGGACGTAAAGAAATTCTCCGACGGTGAGATCGCAGTCAACATCCACGAATCGGTCAGAGGCAAAGATTGCTACATAGTGCAGAGCACCTGCGATCCGGTCAATGACAACCTGATGGAACTTTGCATCATGATCGATGCCATGAAAAGAGCCAGTGCCGGAAGGATCAATGCCGTAATACCCTACTACGGATATGCAAGGCAGGACAGGACTGCAAAACCGAGAGATCCGATCACGGCAAAACTGGTAGCTGAGATACTTCAGGCGGCAGGCGCAGAAAGAGTCATCACCATGGATCTTCATGCAGCACAGATCCAGGGCTTCTTCGATATCCCGGTCGATCACCTTCAGGGCAATCCTCTCATGGTCAAATATTATCAGGACGAGCTTAAGGACAAGGATCTCGACCTTGTGGTCGTATCTCCCGATCACGGCAGCGTCGGAAGAGCAAGAAATCTTGCAGAACCCCTCGGATGTCCCATAGCCATCATCGATAAGCGCCGTCCAAGACCCAACGTATCTGAGATCATGAACATCATAGGAGATATAGAGGGCAAGGACTGCATACTGGTAGACGACCTTGTAGATACTGCTGGCACCATCTGCAATGCAGCCAACGCCATCAAGGAAAGAGGGGCAAAGAGCGTAAGAGCCATAGCGACTCACGCCGTCCTCTCAGGACCTGCCATCGAAAGGATAGAGGCAGCTGCCATCGACGAGATGGTATTCCTTAATACCATCACCCTTCATGAAGACAAGATGCTTCCGAAATTCAAGACTTTGTCTGTTGCGAATCTCTTCGCTCAGGCTATATACAGAGTATACAACAATCAACCTTTGTCAGACCTTTTCAAGTAAAGATGTAAAGCGCAGCGCCTTGTTTTAAGGCGCTGCTTTTAGAAAATGAAAATAATATGCGGGCTGGGCAATCCAGGTAAACAGTACGAAACTACACATCACAACATGGGCTTTCTTGCGATAGATGAGATCGCAGGAAGGCTTGGAGTGTCTGTAAATAAGCTGAAGTTCAAGGCCCTTCTCGGCGAAACGATGCTCTTCGGCGAGAAGCTGCTTTTAGTAAAGCCCCAGACCTTCATGAACAACTCCGGTGAAGCTTTAAGAGAGGTCATGAACTTCTATAAAGTAAGTCCCGGGGACCTTATGGTCATATACGATGATATAGACCTTGCGACCGGAGCTTTGAGGATCAGAGCTTCCGGCAGTTCCGGCAGCCACAACGGCATGAAGTCCGTCATCTACCAGCTTCAGTACGATGATTTCCCAAGATGCAGGATAGGCATAGGGGACAGAGGCGCCGTGCCTCTCATCAGCCACGTTTTATCGCAAATAAGCGATGAAGAGGCTCCTCTCTTAGAGGCTGCCGTAAAGAAGGCTGCAGACGCTGCTCTCATATGGGTGCAGTACGGTATAAAGGCCGCCATGGACTTTGCAAACGTCAGCGAAGAGACAAAAAAGAAAAACGCGGTAAAGAAGGGAACGGTCCTCAAGACAAAAAGGCTCATAATCCGTCCCATGTCCGGTAACGAGATCAAAAAGTACATAGACGGTCTTACGGAGGAGAAAGACAGAAAGCTCTATCAGGGTATGCTGGAAAAGATAACGAAAGATCCCGATGAGCGGATGAGATACGTCCCCTGGTGCATACGCTTAAAAGACGGCGGCACCGAGATAGGCACGGCTCTGTTTGAAGAGAGCGGAGAACTGAATTTGTCCATACTTCCCGAGTATTCAGGTGAATACGGAAGCGAAGCTGAAGAAATTCTAAAAAAACAATATTGATTTGTATCCCCCGGGGGGCTTGCGGTCTCTGTTTTGCAGTTTTATGATATCGCTGTATTGTGAAATTATACTAATACAGAATAATTGCAAAACAGAGGTTTTATTATGAAAAAGACAATTTCTTTTTTACTTGCACTTGCAATGCTCCTTTCTTTTTGCGCTTGCGGATCCGGAAACAAGGAGCCGGAAAATGCAGTGAGGACGATCACCGACGGTCTCGGACGTGAGGTTGAAGTACCTGCTGAAGTGAAGACCATAGTCACGCTCGGTAATGCCAGCCGTATGGCGGCATATCTGGGACTTGCTGACAGGATGATCACCGTTGCAAACGGAGACCTGAGTGAAAGCGTAGTTATGGCATATGGATATTACAACCACGATATGTGGTCATCTCTTCCGATCGCCGCATCCGGTGGATATGGAGAGATCAATCCCGAAGTCATCATCGAAGCTGATCCTGACGTCATCCTCTGCACCTATGAGGAAGACATTGTGGCAAACATAGAAGAGCAGCTCGGCCGTAAGGTCGTAGCGGCACCCCAGGGCACGCTCTTCGGAGAAGACTATGAGCTTGCTCTTAGAGTATTCGGAGATGCATGCGGTGTAAAAGACCGTGCAGAAGAAGTCATAAACTACATCCACAGCTGCCTTGAAGATCTTGATAACAGGACAAAGGGTCTGGGCGACGATGTCAAACCTTCCGTTCTCTGTGCAGCTGCAACGTTCAAGGGCGGCCACGGTATCGAGGGTGTTTATGCTAACAATGCTGTTCTTGCTGCAGTAAATGCCAAGGATGTGACCATAGGATATATCGATGCCCAGAAGGGAGTAGAAGTAGACAAAGAGCAGATCATAGCTTGGGATCCCCAAGTACTGATCTTCGACGCATCGAATATCGGGCTTATAAAGAACCAGTATGCAGAGGATCAGAACCTCTTTGAATCCTTGCAGGCTGTTAAGAACGGCAAGCTATATCAGTGGCCCAACTCCACATCCAACTACACCAACGTTGAGATACCCATCGTCAACGCATACTATGCGGGGTCTCTCATGTTCCCCGAAGCCTTTGCAGATGTTGATTTCGATGCTAAGGCTGAAGAAGTATTCCGGTTCTTCCTCGGACATGAGGGTTATCTCAAGGTCCTTAACGATGCGGGTATGGGATACGGCACAGTAAGCCTTAAGTAGTTATTACAGGCAGCATGGGATGCTGCAGTAAGGAAAATTGATCGTTTTGAAATACGATAATATCAATCTCGAAAAATACAGAAAGTATGCGATGAGGAAGAGACTCTTCCTCATCTTTCTGTTTATATTTACGGTCTTTACAGCCCTGGTATATATGGGCATAGGGACCATGAAGATATCCCTTGCGGAGATCGTGAAGGTCCTTGCGGGAAACGGTGAAAGAAAGTACACGACTGCCATAATGAACATAAGGCTCCCAAGAGCCGTAGCTGCCATACTCATAGGCGCAGTCCTTGCAGCATCTGGAGCAGTTATGCAGTGCGTTCTTCACAACCCCTTGGCATCATCATCGACTTTAGGCGTATCCCAAGGCGCAGCTTTCGGCGCGGCCCTCGGAATCATAGTCTTCGGAGGAGGGGTAATGACCAATGCCAACTCCACTGCTGGAGTATCCGTAAACAATCCGTACATAGTGACCATATGCGCATTCGTGTTCGGATCGGTTTCGACTCTCATAGTCATAGGGATATCACAGCTCAGGAAGAATACAGGCCCTGCGGGACTCATCCTTGCGGGTACGGCTCTCAGCGCAATGTTTTCAGGCGGAAGCACCCTTCTTCAGTACTTTGCTGATGATACATCCCTTGGAGCCGTCGTGTTCTGGACCTTCGGAAATCTGGGCAATGCGGGCTGGAAGGATCTTCGGTTCATCGCAGCTATCGCTCTTGCGAGCATGATATATTTCATGTTCAACGCATGGAACTACAATGCGATGGATGCAGGTTATGACACTGCGAAGAGCCTCGGCGTCAACACGAGGAAGCTGATGCTGGTATCGATGACGGTCTGTTCCCTTTCCGCTGCCGCATCTGTATCCTTTGTGGGAATTATAGGCTTTGTGGGCCTCATAGCTCCCCACGTGGTCAGATTCGTTACGGGAAATGATCACCGCTTCCTGATACCCGGTTCTGCTATGGCGGGCTCCATGCTCCTGCTTCTTGCGGATATATTGGCAAAGATCACGGTGCCTCCTGTGATACTGCCCATAGGTGCGCTTATGTCGTTCATCGGAGGACCCGTCTTCCTTATTCTGCTTTTCAGAGGAGATAAACGCGATGCTTGAGATAAGGGACGTTAGTTTTTCATACAAAGGAAATGGGTACAAGGTCCTGGATGATATTTCATTCAGCCTTGAAAGCGGATGCTTCGCCGCCATACTCGGAAACAACGGGGTAGGCAAAAGCACTCTTCTCAAGTGCATCGACAAGATCGTACGCCCGGATTCCGGCAGTATAATAGCAGACGGAAAAGACGTGCTGTCGATCTCAGGAAAAGAACTTGCAAAGTCCATAGCCTATGTGGCCCAGGATGCGAGAAAGACAGATGCGGCAGTATTCGACGCCGTGCTTTTAGGACGTAAACCGTATATCAAATGGGATGCTTCCGAGGATGACTATGCAAAAGTAAACGATATTCTGGATAAGCTGGATCTTACGGAATACGCACTGAGAAGCGTTTCCACCCTTTCGGGAGGAGAAGCTCAGAAGGTCACTATTGCAAGAGCTCTTGTACAGGAACCGAAGATACTGCTTCTTGACGAGCCTACCAGCAGCCTGGATCCCCGTAACCAGCACGATATTATGAAGCTGGTCAGGACTATAGCTAAGGAACAAGGCATACTGGTGGTCTGCGTACTTCATGACCTGAACCTAGCAATAAGGTACTGTGACAGGTACATTTTCATGAAAGATGGAAAGGTATATGCATCGGGCGGCCGCGAGGTCATGACCCCGGAAATCATAGAAGAGGTATACAACATGCACACTCATATCACGGAGTGTATGGGTGTGCCTGTCATAGTGCCTTTCCCCGAGGAAGCTGTTGAGCATCATATACATGAGGAAGTAAGATGAAAAACGATAACAAAGAACAATGGGACGCTTCGGCAAAAGATTATCAGAATGTATATAAGCTGGGCCTCGGAGAATACAATGTTTCCCTTATAAAGTACTGGGAAGAAAAGGGCATGCTCCGTCCCGGAATACGTACCATCGATATAGGTTGCGGTGTGGGAAGATACGGAACATATTTTGCACAGATCGGCTGCGACGTCACCCTCATAGATATTTCGTCTGAAATGCTGAAGTATGCAGCCGATAATATGTCCCCGTACAAGACGCCCTGGAAAGTCTACGAATGCGATTTCGGTAAAATGACAGGAGATGAAGACGTTTTCAAAGGGGGGTTTGATTTCACCATTTCCACAATGTCTCCTGCGATACAGACAGAAGAAGACATCAAAAGGATGGGGAAGATCACACATGGATGGTGTTTCATTTCCACCTTCTGCGACTGGAAGCAGCCTTACAGGGACGAAATGCTTCTGAAGACCGGCATCAGAGATCAGGACAGCATATCCGATTTCACCGAAAGGGGTGGTCAGCATATGATAGAAATGGTGCGCTCCGCAGGTTTTGAACCTTTGGTCGAGTACGCCCCTTATTGCTGGGCTGATGAGAGAACACCGGAGGAAATGGCGGACTACATGGTCAGGCATTTCTTCTTTGATGATGAAGACAAAGATGAAAAATACAAAAAGCTTTTAAAGTATTCGAAAACAGCGGTGGGAGATAAAGGCACCGTATCCGATGAGGTGCAGACCAAGGTAGCTTGGATATCCTGGCAGACAGAGTGAAAAAAGGATCTGAGCGCATATGCGTCCAGATCCTTTTAACT
>JAFZSM010000093.1 GCA_017619385.1 Bacillota bacterium | reverse complement strand
TCACCTATCTTGTGACGGGGCAGACCCCGAAAAACACAGGGTCCGTCATCACCGGCGGAACAGTGGTGTCGAAAACAGATCTGCCTGATATGAATGCTGCGGGAAATCCAGATAGAAAGTGCACTGCAGTCATTCTGGCCGGAGGTACCAATCATATAAACAAATACAATATCCCCTACCAGTTCGTGACGGTCAAGGAAAAGCCTGTGATCATCTACACCATGGAGGCCATGCAAAGGCATCCCCAGGTGGAGAGCATACACGTTGTGTGCCTTTCGGGATGGGAAGATCAGCTTAAGGCCTATGCAGATAAATACGAGATAAGCAAACTGAAAGAGATAATACCGGACGGAAAGACTGGCATAGAGTCCGTAAAAAATGCTGTAGAGTGGCTGTCCCCTCTTTACAGCCCTGCGGATATATTGCTGATACAGGAGGCCACCAGGCCCTTCATAGACCCGGAGACCATATCCAATGCCATCAGATGCTGCAAACAGTACGGCAGCGCCGTAGTATTCGAGAGGCTGGGATGGACAACGCCCTTCCTTGTTGATGAGAGCAACCAGAACATGACCCACCTTGAAGCTACAAGGCTCATCAATGTGCAGTCTCCGGAGCTCTTCACTTTCGCTATGCTGAGAAAGGCTTTTTCGGACGCCTTAAGTTCAGGTCACAGGTTCGATGAGACCATATGCTCCGTGTTCCTTCATAATATGGGTTATGATCTTAAGTTCTGCGAGGGAAAGAAAAACAATCTGAGAGTCGTCAATGAAGAAGATCTCTCGCTGCTGTCATCGCTTAAATGATGTTGCAAATTCACAGGAATTTGCTATAATGAACATAGAAAAGAGCTATCAGTAGATGGTTAGCCCTTTATAGTTACAAAAAGAGTAACCGATCAAAGGCAATGGGCGGTTACTTTTTTGTTGCTCTACCGACGGCGAAACCCAGACCAAACGTTGTCAGCACAAGGCTTAATATCGCTATGAAATCTGTTAACTCCATCTCGAGTTACCTCCTTTCTTCGTTATTTCAAAGATTACTCTTTGATTGAAGTTTGGAGGCTAACCACCACCATTACGATAGCTCTTTAATTCATTATACCATAATCTAGGAAAAAGAACAAATGTTTTTAGTGTATTTTCAACAAGACTGCGATCCGTTTGGCCGAATCTCCGTCGTCGAAATCGTGGAATTCTTTCTTTACTCTCTTGCGGTCTTCTTTGTGAAAGTCGTTGCCGTTTAGGATGTTTTCGACTGCCGTATAGAGCTGATCTTCCGTAAACACATGATCTCCCGGCATATAATCAAGGGCATTCTCAGGCCAGATACCCCTCGTTTTGTTATACTCTTCATAGTCGTCAAGAGTATAGATGATGGGCCTGTCAAGAAGAAGATAATCTACGGATATGGACGAATAATCTGTTATGAGGAAATCAGTTGTCGGAACGAACTGATATAGCTGTATATCCAGATTCTTAAGGTCTTCATCATGGAGTATCAAAAGATTGCTGAACTTTCTCGAAAAACTGGGCAGTTCAGCCTGCAGATGATGAAGTTTGAGTATCATGAGCACATTGCTTTCTTTAAGGAAAGCATTCAGCCTGTCAAGGCTCTCATTGGTAGTAAGCAGCGGAAGTCCCGTCTCGTTTTTTAGGCTGTCATCTGATATAGCCGCGCTGTCGCTCTTTCTGAACGTGGGCATCCAAAGCCCTATCTTTCTGTACTCGCTGTAGTGATAGCTGTCTTCGAGCTTTTTCCTTACGCCTGAAAGATCGCTGTAGTACCAGTCGAGCCTCGGTGTACCTACGGAAGTATATAGTTCGTCCGGCACTCCCCAGTGGTGCGCAAGAACTGCGGTAGACATCCTGCCGGAGGACAGCCTGAAGTCGGGCTCTGACACTACGCCTTCAACGGCTCCCTTGCCGGATTTGAAACCGGCCCCGTGACCGAGGTAGCTTATAACCTGCTGAGGCCTCTTCTTTATAGGGGCATACATATTGTTGTGATCGTAGATGAAATGCTTTGCCCTTGCGAGGAAATACAAAGTCCTCGGAGACCTGAGACTTTTTTTGATCGTTTCTATGCCATTGTCATAGTCTCCGTCCACAGCCCATACGAATCTGTACTCTTTGTCAAGGCCTAAATCCATGAGTCCTTTGTAAAGAGCGTAGGCATTGTCGCAGAAGTCCCCTTCACTTTCGAATATGATCAGTTTTTCGTCAACAGGAAACAAAGCCTTACAAATGCCGAAAAGGGCATTTGTATAGGCTCTGTACATTTTTCTGAATACAAATGAATCTTTGATGCTCATCCGCTATTTCTTTTCCTCGATCCTCATGAGCAGCTGTCCGCCTTTCACGCTGTCGCCTGCTTTGACTTCTATGCTCTTCACGACACCGTTCACTCTTGCAGTGACTGCAGTCTCCATCTTCATGGCCTCGATGACTATGAGTGTATCGTTTACCTTGACTTCGTCTCCTACGGATACGGCAACTTTGCTGACAGCTCCGGGGATCGAAGCTCCGACCTGACACTTATCTTCCGTGTCGGCCATGGTCACCTTGACAAGGGTCTTCTGAGCCTCTTCATCGGGCACAGTCACCTCTCTTCTTATACCGTTGAGCTCAAAGCTTACGGTCCTGTTTCCTTCCTTATCTACGTCTCCAAGGCCAAGGTACCTTACGACAAGGACCTTTCCTTCGTTTATGGTCACGTAGTTTGTTTCGCCTACGGCAAGGCCGTGGAAGAACACGTGGCTACCAAGCTTAACTATGTAGTCGTACTCGTGCTTTCTCTTAAGGTATGCCGTGTA
This sequence comes from Bacillota bacterium, assembly GCA_017619385.1. Classification (GTDB taxonomy): domain Bacteria; phylum Bacillota; class Clostridia; order Peptostreptococcales; family Anaerovoracaceae; genus RUG13409. Next base: position 10,783 of record JAFZSM010000093.1, on the reverse strand, counting down.
TACGTCGGGGTACATGCAGTAGCTCATGATATCTCTCTTGTCTACAGGACCGTCGTTTTTGATCTTTGAAAGCTTTTCCCGAATGTCTTCAAAATCTGCAGGAGGAAGAGTCTCTCCCGGTCTGCAGGTGATGGGCTCTTGTCCCTTAAGTATTACTTTCTGTAGATCTTTGGGGAAGCCGCCCATGGGCTGTCCCATCATGCCGGAAAAATATGAGATGGCAGAATCGGGGAATGCCAAAGACTCTCCCTTTTCCACTATATTCTCAGGAGTGAGTCCGTTCTGGGTCATGAATATGGCCAGGTCTCCAACCATCTTTGAAGACGGCGTTACCTTGACTATATTTCCGACCATGTCGTTGACTACGTTGTAGTTTTCTTTTACTTCTTCGAATCTGTTGCCAAGGCCAAGTGACTCCACCTGAGGCTTGAGGTTTGTGTACTGGCCTCCCGGTATCTCGTAGCGGTAAATATCCGTTGCGGGATGCTGGAGTCCCGTCTCGAAGGAATCGTATCTCTTTCTGATGTCTTCCCAGTAATCGGTGAGATACTGTACTCTCGTAAGATCGAGCCCCGTGTCTCTTTCGGTCCCCTGAAGGGCTGCAACTATAGCGTCAAGAGACGGCTGGCTCGTAAGGGACGACATGGAGGAGATGGCGCAGTCGACCACGTCGACGCCTGCCTCTGCTGCCATGAGCAGCGCTGCCACCTGGTTGCCGGAGGTATCGTGGGTGTGGAGCTGGATTGGGATCCCCAGCTCTTCTTTCAGAGTCTTTACAAGCTTCTTTGCAGCGTAGGGCTTGAGAAGTCCCGACATGTCCTTGATGGCTATCATGTTGGCGCCCATGCGCTCGAGCTCTTTAGCCATGTCCACATAGTATTTGAGGGTATATTTATCTTCTTTGTCAGAAAGTATGTCTCCCGTGTAGCAGATGGTAGCCTGAGCTATCTTGCCTTGGTTCCTTACTTCGTCGAGGGCTACGGACATGCCCGGTATCCAGTTTAAAGAGTCGAATACTCTGAACACGTCTATACCTGCCTTTGCAGACTCTTTTACGAACTCTCTTATTACGTTGTCGGGGTAGTTCGTATATCCGACGGCATTGGCGCCTCGAAGGAGCATCTGAAGAAGCACGTTGGGAACTTTCTCCCTCATGATGTCAAGTCTTTCCCAGGGGGATTCGTGAAGGAACCTGTATGCTACGTCAAATGTAGCTCCGCCCCAGCACTCCAAAGAGAAGGCATCTGCAAGTATCTCCGACGTGGCGTCAAGGCTGTTTGCAATGTCTCTTGTTCTGAGCCTTGTGGAAAGGAGTGACTGGTGAGCGTCTCTGTAAGTCGTGTCTGTTATGAGGAGCTTCTTTTGCTCAAGGACCCACTTTGCTACGGCTTCCGGACCTTCTCTGTCTAAAAGCTGCTTTAGCCCCTCTTTTCTTTCTCCCGTAACAGGAGCGAACCTCGGCGCATCGTAGAACTTGTGGTTTTCTCTTTCCTTGACGTTGATCTCCGCTATGTACTTGAGCATATTGGTGACTCTGTCGTGGTCTTCGCCGAATACGAAGAGCTCCGGAGTCTCATCTATGAACTTGGTATAGCACTTGCCTTCCCTGAATGCGGGATGGCGAAGGATATTGGATATGAAGGAGATATTGGTCTTTACACCCTTTACCTCCATCTCTCTTATGGCACGGGATGCCTTGTTGACAGCCCCTTCAAAGGAATTGTCCCAGGCCGTGACTTTTACAAGGAGAGAATCGTAATAGGGAGATATGACTGCCCCTGCACCTGTGGTGGCACCGTCGAGCCTTATGCCGAATCCGCCTGTTGATCTGTATGCCGTGATCTTTCCCGTGTCCGGCGCAAAGTTGTTTGCCGGGTCTTCCGTTGTGACTCTGCACTGGATGGCATAGCCGTTGACCTTTACATCATCCTGAGATCTTATACCGATCCTCGGGTCGTCAAGAGAGCAGCCTTCTGCAATGAGTATCTGGGCTCTTACGATATCTATGCCCGTGATCATCTCGGTGACAGTGTGCTCCACCTGGATACGGGGATTCATCTCTATGAAGTAGTGGTTGCCTTCATTGTCTACAAGGAACTCCACCGTTCCGGCGCTTGTATAGCCTATGTGCTTGCAGACTTTGACCGCATCGGCTCTTAGGGCTTTCTTGGTCTCTTCAGGCACGGAAAAAGCAGGTCCGAACTCTATGACCTTTTGGTATCTTCTTTGGAGAGAACAGTCTCTTTCAAAGAGATGTACTACGTTTCCGTGTTCGTCTGCAAGGACCTGTACTTCTATATGCTTTGGATTTACCAGGAACTTCTCCATGAAGATGTCGTCGTTTCCGAAGGCCTTCTTTGCTTCGTCTTTTACGAGAACGAAGTTCTGCCTGAGCTCTTCTTCAGAATCGCATCTTCTCATTCCTCTGCCGCCGCCTCCGGCTGCGGCTTTCAAAATGACCGGGAACTTATATAGGTTTGCAAGCTCGACGGCTTCGTCTGCTGACTTTAAGGGTTTCTCTGTTCCCGGGACCGTGGGCACGCAGCACTCAAGGGCTATCTGCTTTGCCGCAAGCTTGTCTCCCATCTTGGCCAGGACTTCAGATCTTGGGCCTATGAACTTGATACCGGCATCTTCGCAGGCTTTTGCAAAGTCGGCGTTTTCAGAAAGGAATCCGTAGCCCGGATGTATGGCGTCGGCTCCCCTTCTTCTTGCTTCTTCTATGATGCCCGGTATATTGAGATATACGGCTAGGGGGCTTAGCTTTTCACCTATGAGATAGGACTCGTCTGCAGCCGTCCTGAAAAGGCTGTAGGTATCTTCTTTTGAATAGATGCCTATGGTCTTGATATCCACGTCGTGGCAGGCGCGGAATATACGAAGAGCTATCTCTCCTCTGTTTGCAACTAATATCTTATTGAACTGTTTGATCTCAGACATGGCCTTATCCTCCGTCAATAGTATATTTTAATATATTACTCCTTTTTCTCATTCAAGAAAATAGCAACTCTGCATTTCACAGTGAGAGGGCGCCTTAAAACCAGCTGATAGTCGTCTTTTTTCTGAAGACCGCAGTGATATTAGTAGTGTCTCCCAGGTTGACGTTTCCATCACCGGTCACGTCCGCCGCAAACAAAGCGACCTGATCAAGTGTCGTCTTATGTCTATAATATGCTTTGATCCTTGTCGCATCGCCAAGATTTACGCTGCCGTCACCGGTCGTATCACCTTTTACTACAAGAACTACTTCGTCTACTCCCTCGGGAGCGGTAAAACTGTAAGTATTATCTTCACCCTCTACTACCACTGCCGGGATAGCTACGTACCGTCCTTGTGTTTCATCATAGTAACCGACCTTGCAAGGTATAGCAAATCTCACGGTCACGACGTTTCCATTCACTATATATTCGCTGCCGAAGCCAAAAGCACTTGAAGGATATGGTATCACATCGATATTTTCTCCTATAAAAGGAGTCTCAACATCACTGCTCTGTGTCTCAAATTCTGAGGACTCGAATTCTGCTACGTAGCGCACAAGGCCCCTTTCAGTTTCGGTTGCTTCCCGTATGACGGTCATTTCAGCCTGAGCGGTTTCGCTTATATCGTGGCTGTGATCTCTTGCGCAGGCTTTCGTCGCAGTGCAGCTGCTGTGATCCAAAGACCAGGAATACTGCGGCTGCTGCCAGTCATGCCCCAGAGCAGGGACAGTTATATGTTTTCTTGACACTTCTGAATTGCAGATGCTGCAATAGACCACTTCATCGTAGCTGCCTGCCACTTCGCATCCCGGCGCGTTTTCATTCTCTCTAACAGCCTCTTCCGGTGTATGATCGGCTGCAGGAACCATCAGCTGCCGGAATTCATTTAAGTCAACGTCCTGATTTCTCTGCAAGGTGCTGTGATAGAATTCGTAATCTCCGTCTCCGCAATTTCTCCTGAAGGTGATGCTGAAAAGCACGGTACCGGCAGGGAGTTCCTCTAAAGACGCATAGCTTATACGTAATTGTTGATTGTATATTTCGATAGCCTTATATTGAAGATCTGAATCCATCGATACGTATTCAATATTATCGGCATGCTGCCAACTCAAAAATATATATCCGTTGGTGACAGGAACATTTTCCGATATGGAGATAGTCACAAGGCCTTCGTCACCGCTCTCTAAAGACGGAACTATGAGTTCGGCATCATCGTGGGGTCTTAAAAATATAGTTTCCGATCCAAGAGAATAAAGGCTGCCGTGAGCCGGAGCATCCTCTTTCTCCTCTTTGCTGAACTTCAAAGCTTCAGATCTTAATCTTGATACGGTCTCTTCTGTCAATATATCCTCTTTTTCGATCTCAACGGGAAGCAGTTCAAAAACTGAAGATCCGGATCCGTCATCCTCCGGTGATGTCTGGCTGTTATAGTAAGGAGCCTGAACACCGTCTACGTACAGGCCTGTGACTGAGACCACATCGTCGCCGAAACTGCCTGTGTTGAAGATCTCCCTTGACGTTGGGACCACCACATACATAGTGGTTTTTTCACCGTCGTTATATGCCCAATAAAGATTGCTGCCTGCATAGTAAATGGACTGGTTCAGGAAACTCATCGGCATCTCCGTATCCATGACGAAGGTCAGTTCTCCAGATCTTAGCTGAACGGTCTGTGAATCGAAATATACTGTCAAACTCCATAAGATCCCGTTTTCATCCAGTATGTAATAGTAGGATGCAGAGGACGCATTGTCTCCCCCTTTGTACGCTATGGCTGCGATCCACGCTCCGTCAAGATAAGGAGAGAGATCGAATGCTCCTAACGGGACGCCTGTCCCGCTGTATAAGCCTTGGTATATGTCGTTTGACAAATTGCCGAATACGAGATAAGACTCTATGGCATAAGCAAGATCCGCGTAACCAAAGACATATCTGTTACCTATGGCAGCGCTAGTGGCGCACATGTAATTGGGACCGAGGTCCGTCAAAGCATAGGTACTTCTGTTGACCGAGTACGTCTCGCTGGTCAAAGTCTCAGGATCGAAGGAAAGTGCGTAAAGCTCGCTGGCAGAGGAATAATTGCTGCTCTGCGAATACATGAATGCCGAATAAAGAGGCACGTTCTTTCCGCCCGAATGCAGCTTTGTCCAAGCAAGACCGCCGTTTAAAGTAATACTTGCAAAATAGCTGGCTCCGTTTGCGTCTCTTACCAAGGCATTTGGAGCTGACATAAATTGGATGGCCTGTACGTAGCAACTGTCACTTTTCCCATTGCTGCTCTTAGCATATATCCTGGCCGTACCGCTTCCCACGATGGTCACATGACCGTTTTGATCCACAACGGCGATGGATTCATCGCTGCTGGACCATACTATCGATTTATCCCCTGCATTTTCAGGAAGGACTTTGGCAGTCAGATCTGCCTCCTCCCCTACGTGAAGTCTAAGATTCGAAGGAGTGATCTCTACGGATCTTACTGCGTAGGGATCGGGTTGCGAAGAAAGATCTCTGACTTTTACTGCGCATGCGGCTAAGTTGCCTGCATAGTCCCCAGCCAGGCAGACCACGTAACCGGTACCGCTGGTGGTGTTGATCACACTGGTCACGTCAAACTCTGCAGAAGCTGCAGGCTTTCCGGGAGCCGTCTCTCCTATGACCACTGAGTTGCTATGGCGCAGAACTGCTAAATATGCCAGATTCTCGTTGTCACTTGCTTCTATGACGATATTATTGCCTACGAGTTGTGCAGAAAGGATCTGCGGCGCCGTATCGTCGATGGTAAAGTCATATCCTATATATGCGCCATGTCCAAGCGAATTGCTTTCTATGATAGCTTCGAAGGAATCGTAGTCAAGCAGGCCTGATACGCTTCCCGTCGCCTCGTAGTTATACTTCATTGCATTGTATTCGGGTATGGCATAAAAACCTACTCTGAAACTGTCTCCCTCGCTAAGGCCTAGGTCTGAAACGCAGGAATCTATCTTGTATGTCCTTCTCACCGTGTTCACCCAGGCTCTGTGCTCCGGATCGAACCATATGCCGTCAGCCGGGTCTGTGACGATGCTGCTGTCCAAAACTTCTGTAACGTCTCCGCAGGGTCTATCTACCCTGCTCAAAGCAAATCCTGCCGCAGAAGCAGATCTTAAGCGGTTGTATTTGATGCTGACGAGCTTTGAATCGCTTCTTAAAGCTAAGCGTTCCGCCGGGAATTCATCTTCGACCATGAAAGGATTTCCGCTGAATACAGAGGTCGTATTCCCGTTCATCACGCTTAAGAAATTCGTATAGTCGTTACCTGTATAGCTGGTTTTGATATCTCCGTAGAGCCTGCCGGTATAGGTCATGTTGTCGAACATGGAAGGATCCGTCCAGTTTCCGTAAAAACCGAGGAGCGGAATGCTGTGCTCATGGGCATGACCATTGTTCTCATCGATATCAGGGCAGATCACGTAGGTGAAACCTTCCACGTAGAAGCCCGAAGGATACAAAGATTCTAAAGCATCGGTACCGGCGAGATCTATTGTGACAGATACAGTCCTTTGGCCTTTTGCCGGAACAAGTCCGTCAGGCAAAGAACTATAGTCTTCTATATATTTCAGGAGCAGATATGCGTCATAGCTCGTTATATGACCGTCATTGTCCATATTCGCTACAGTGATATCCATTCCTTGCATACCCAATTCGTGTATCGAGTATTCAAGTATACGCTGAGCGTCCTTGCTGTCGGTTACACCGTCGCGGTTGACGTCACGGGCTTTGCCGCCAAAACCTGACTGATCCCAGGAGTAATGGACTGAAGCCTCAAGGGGCGAAGTTGAGCCCGACATGAAATACTTTCCATCGCTTTCATAGCAGCCCTGGGTAAAGAGGTCAGTGTCAAATTCAAAATGAAGGTCGTCGTCTGTCAGGTTGTATATCGTAAAGCTGTATTCATAAAGACCTGTCCTATTTGGATCGTCTCCAAACTCGACCTTTACCTTTCCGTCGGATGCCGCACCTGTTATGGCTGTAAGGGTATCGTCATCGGCGCCTATCATTACTACGGAAGCAGCACCTAAGGCCCTTGAAACGTCGGCAAGACCGGCTCCTTGCTGAAGGAGGGAAACGTAGTTTCCGTTCTCTTTCATCGGAGTCGCAGTGGACATAAGAAGGCTCTGAATTACGGCTCTTGGGCTGTAGTGACTGTTAAGATCGGGATTCAAGCGAACTAAGTTGTAGTTATTGACATACCCTGAAAGCAGAGCCGAAAGCCCTGTTATATGAGGCGTCGCCATGGAAGTCCCGGACATATATTCGTATTGTTCAGGTCCGCCCACAGTGTTGCCCAGGTAGTTGAAAGTGCCGTAAACTGAGTATATATATCCCCCAGGAGCCGTTATCTCGGGTTTCATCAACAAAGACCCCGGAACTCCCCAGGATGAGAACTCAGACATCTTGGCATCTTCTCTTGAGGAAACGCCGCTGTAGTCTATGCTGTCCGCAGAGGCTACGCAAAAAGAATTGACGTAGGTTCCCGGAGAACCTCCCGTATGCATGCTCACGTCATCTATATACAGGTCAGTTTTAAGGAACTGGGTTAGTCCGTAAGCATTGCCGGCTGCGATGGAAACGACAGTCTTGCTGTTGGCGCTCCCGTCTGACAGGCTGTCCAGTATCTCCTGGTAGAAATCGGAATAGCTATATCCCTGGTTCGTACTTCCAAAGGAAAGGTTGACGGCATCTGCTCCGAGGACTATGGCATCCTCAATGGCCGCTATGAAGTCGGAATCATAGGCTCCGCCCCCTGCTCCGAATACCTTCATCACAAGGAGCTGGGCATCGGGAGCCATGCCTATTGCCCCTACCGTGGACGCTGCATCGACGTAGGAAGATCCATTCTTAACGTATCTGTTTCCCGCTGCGATACCTGCCACGTGAGAGCCGTGGTTTCCCTGAAAATCGGACATGTGATCGATCGTAGTATTGCCGTCTATATAGTTGAAGCCAAAGGGTATCTTAGAATTAAAATACTTACCTGAACTTCCGTTGAGCTTGCTTTTTAGGGTATTGACCCTGGAAGAATCAAGAATGGTAGGCTTTGGGCTGAGAGAATTGATAGCATAGTCGAATGCGTCCGATGCAAAGGACTTGTGCGTCGTATCGATGCCGGTGTCTATTATTGCTATGATCCTTCCTGCTCCTGTGTAGCCGGAAGCCCAGACCGTGGTCGCGCCGACCATGTTCTCAGAGGTGCTCGCGCTGCTTGTTTCCGCTGTCTGGGGACCGTAGCAGTTCTCGATGATGACGTCCTTTACTCCCTCGAGCCTTTTTATCTTTACTATATCCCCGTACCGGATCTCGGCTGAGATCACGTTTGCAAGGAGGGTAAGGTTCCACTTGACGTTTAGCTCCTTGCGCAAGACCTTTTCTATTTCTGCCGTCAGCCTGTCTTGCTGTTGTCTCAAAGAATTTCTGAGAGCATCGGCATCGCTGTCATCTCCTATACCATCCAAAGAATAGCCATGGTCTGCTGCAGGCTCGTCATCAAGCACTATGCTGACCCTGACGATTTCCGAAAGGTCCATGGCAGGTTCAGGAGCATCTTCTTCATCTTCTTCGATCTCTCCCAGCCTCTTTATATCGAGAGTCGCCGGGTCTATGATCTCAAAGGACTGAGTTTCGTCCTCCTTTTCTCCTGCTTCAGCAAATACGGCGGCCGGAGATAAAGCAAATCCTGATATCATGGCCAGCGAAAGAAGAAGCGCAAGTATCTTTTTAAAAGTAATCATTTCAAAACCTTTCCCAAATATATGATATTGCAGTTATGAAGTCTGTATTTACGTGTAAATAGATTATACTATATTTCCCATCGAAAAAACTATTCATCCCTGATGTAATATCAGCGATTTTATCTAAATATGGCGAGAATACTCCCGCCCCTATAGGCGATGAGATAGAAAAATCCCAGTGATCTCTCACTGGGATAAAAGTCTAACTTTTGGGGGTCACATCACTCCGCAACTTTTTTGTTTTCTTGTTCCTACCAGCTCAGCTTTGAGTTGTTCTGGGCGACTGCCTGTATCTTAGCTGCATCTGCAAGGGTGACCTTGCCGTCTCCGTTCACGTCTGCCGTGAACTCGTATTCTTCGTCGAATTCGACTCCGTACTTTATGGCGGCTTTGAGCAGATTGAAGTCGTTTAAGGTAACTTCTCCATCACAGTCTATATCGCCCTTTACTACCAGCATAGTCTCTGTTATGCCTCTTGGCACGTTGTAGGTGTAGGTATCTTCCTCACCCTCTACTGCAGAGGCTGATACGCTCACGTAATCTCCGTTTCTGTCTACGTATCCGAATTTACAGGGGCTGTCAGAAGTGACGGTTACTTTGCTGCCTTCTAGGCTGTAGTCGTCGCTTTCCTTAAGAGCAGTTGATGCTTCGATCTCTATATCTCCGTAGGGACCTAAGTGTATGTATCCGGAAGGTGCGCAATCCATTATCCACATACCAAGTCCCATATCATCTGTGTAGATATTGGTATTAGTATCGAGGGTCCCTTCCGTATATGCATGTCCTTGCATATTGCCGTGAGAGATATATACAAGATTACCTTCAACAGCCTCTACAAAGGCCACATGTCCGTAGCTTCCGAAGTCCCAAACGGCAATGGAGTTTTCCGATGGCGTAGAGTCGTAAGGGTAATCACCGCATTCATAGAGCCACCATCTGGCGTCTCCGTGGCACGGAAGTTTCTCTCCGGTCTTTTCGTAAGCCCTGCCCCAGGCATACCAGGTGCATTCTCCCCAGGAGCCGGAAGCAAAGGAGTTGACCCCTGCAGCATAGGCTGCTGAATAAAGGTCCGCACCGTAACGCCCGATTGCAAATATGGGGGATGAGGATGCAAACACGATGCTTATGATGAGTGCCAGTGATACCGTTAATTTATTAATTTTTGTCTTATATCCTTGCTCTTTTTTACACATACGGCGACTATCTTACTCGCAATGCACAAAAATTGCAAGCATTTTCCTACAAAATTCGCACATTCGACACAAAACACGGGATACTACATCCCGTGTCTTGTGCTCAGATAAAATGAGATATTATACTTTATCTTGTTCTTTCCACTGCTTTGTGCCAGCCGTCGAGTTTTTCTTTTCTCTCCTCTTCGGTCATCTTCGGGATGAAGGAACCGGAAACGCTCCAGTTGTTCTGAACGTCCTGAAGGCTCTCCCAGAATCCCGTGGCAAGTCCGGCAAGGTATGCTGCTCCTAAAGCCGTGGTTTCGATGCAAGTAGGTCTTTTCACCTCAGTTCCTATCATGTCGGCCTGGAACTGCATGAGGAAGTTGTTTGCAGATGCGCCTCCGTCAACTTTAAGTGAGTGGAGTTTGATACCGCTGTCTTGCTCCATAGCTGTAAGGACGTCGCAGGTCTGATATGCTAAGGACTCAAGTGTAGCTCTGATCACATGGTTTGCAGTAGTGCCTCTTGTGATACCGCATATAAGGCCTCTTGCGTAGGGATCCCAATAAGGTGCTCCCAAGCCTACAAATGCAGGCACCATATATACACCGCCTGTGTCGGGTACTTTAAGGGCAGCTTCTTCTGAATCGGGTGCTGTCTTTAAAAGTCCCATTTCGTCTCTTAGCCATTGTATGGCAGCGCCTGCAACGAATATGGACCCTTCAAGAGCGTATGTGACTTTGCCGTCAAGTCCCCATGCAATGGTCGTAACAAGGCCGTTCTTTGACTCTATGGGCTTTTCTCCCGTATTCATGAGAAGGAATCCGCCTGTTCCATAGGTATTCTTTGCAGATCCCGGTCC
>JAFZSM010000092.1 GCA_017619385.1 Bacillota bacterium | reverse complement strand
GAGCTCTCTTGCTTCGCCGTTGATGACCAGGGGCACGAAGTGATTGTTTGAGTCTCTGGCTTCATCCTGGAATGCCACCGCATCCCTGATGCCGTTTTCTCTGACATAATCCTCGAACCTGGAAGGTGACCATCCCTCTATCTCTTGTATTCTGAGAATATTGTTGTTATCAAGGCCTATCATATACATACCGTAGTACGGATAGCCGGACGGATCGTTGTACTGTATTATCCCTCTCGATACGCAGACTCCGTAGGGAGAGCCTCCTTTGTTCAGGTCTGCCACATAGATCCCTCCGTTGACACCGGCGATGGCGCCGTTGTGCCTTACAAGGTCGTCTATATTTTCTCCGTACTCGCCCCAATATCCGTTGTTGCTGGTATATGTGGTACCGACGTGGACTTTCGACGGGTCTTTTACTATGAGCATGGTAGCATAATAGTTGCTGCCGTTGATGGTGACTATTTCGATGCCGTTCTCGTCAAAGTTGCCCTCGACCTCCGTATTAGTATTGATAAGCTCGTTGTCGATTTCCGTGTCCATCTTTTCCATGGAAGTCTTGGCAACGATCTCATTGATCTCGTCGCTGCTTAAGAATATCTTTGCCAGGAACTTCAGGTTTCCTGATTCCAGGACAGTTGTAACGAAAGTATCCCTCGCTGCGACTGACGGTCCCTTTACTATGGTCGCCACGATGACCGTAAGCGCAAGGACTAAAGCGAGTATGGTGGTAAGAAGTACCAGCACTACTCTGCCTGCGATTATTCCTCCGCTTGTTTTCTTTTTTGATTTCATAAATATCCCTTTCTGCTTTTAAACAGTATTCTCCGATTTCCCTGATACCCCGTCAGGTCTCGTAAACGAAATACAGAAGCGCTGCCCAAGTATATATGGTGTAGTAAAGACCTACGTCGTCTCTTCCGTTCTTCAAAAACTCCCTCGCTTCGTCTTTTGTGAGCAGGCAATAATCTCCGAAGACTTCGCTCCCTTCGGCCTCATCCAGGTTGAGGGATGAAAGGTCGGGAAGATCCACTATTACGCATACCATGGCGTTGCTCTCATCGGTCATGCCGGGAGAGCTGTAGACCAAAGGAGTGGCCACATAGGCTGTGTCGCTGTCCTTTACTATTATGCCGGTCTCTTCCCTTATCTCCCTTTTGGCCGCAGCTATCCTTGGATCCTGCCCGTCTTTTCCGTCCTCCGGGTCTATGAGACCGGCGGGAGGTCCGAAGAGAAAACGGCCCACCGGATATCTGAATTCCCTTTCGAAATACACTCTGGGTTCTTCGCCGGGAGTCCTGATCACCAGGACGCAGGTAACAGCATCAGCCATGAGGTCTTTGTATTCTTCTTTGGACTTTAAAGCGATGAGCTCATCCTTTTTTCTTCTGCTGGCGACGAGATAGTGAGGATTGGTATTGAACTTCATGTTGTAGAGGTTCAGATACTTTCCGTCGTAAAGAACGTCTATGTCGTCTTTTGTTATGGGAAGTACTACTTTTTCTTTCATTATGAGCTTTGATCTTCTTTGTTTTATTTGTCCGTATATGCCTTTTTGAAAAGGTCATATTCAGACATTTTATTGTACCATTTCCGGCGCTTTTCTTCCACATCTATATTAAAGTTCTTGTGAATTATGAGTCCTTTGCACAAAAAAAGAACGGCATGGATAAGCCGTCCCGTGATGCTCCTTAATGTATCCTTTCACAGCGGGAAAATACCGCCGTGAAGTTTGTCGTTCCTGGCGCCGAGATAAGCGTAGGTGATCCAGAAACCGTCGTCGGCATAGACCCTTTCAAGTATGTCCGATGCGGTCTTCTCCAAGGACCTGTCTCCGCCCTCGATCCCCTGCATGAGCCAGCGGTAAAAGCCATAGCCCATTATGGACAGTTCCAAGGGGTTGTGCTCTACCTCGGTCATGAGTTTAACGCTGTCAGGAGACACAAAGCCCCCCGCCAGAGCCATTATGAGGTCGTAGCTTTTGTGGTGGCCGACGTCCATGCGGATATCGTAGTGTTCTTTCAGAAGAGTTTCCTCCCTGCCGCATCTCCATGCAGCCAGAGTATGCCAGAATATGGCCGCTATACCCATCTCGTCATTAAAGTGAGGGAAGGCCTTCTCTTCGGCTTCCATGCACTTTTCGTAGTGCCCGAGGTAATAATGTCCTATGCCGGCGGCATAGAGCTTTTCGTAGTCTGATATATCGTCTCGGAAGCTGCCGTCTTCTTTGGTGACCTCATCTATATGAGAAATGATCTTTCTCGTATGAGCATCCTTTGCTTCCTCGCTCTTGTCCTTCAGTCTTTCTATGACCTCGGGAGTTATGTGATCCTTCATCGAATGTTTGTAGCTCATAATACCTCTCTCCTGTGCTCGATATATACGCTAATGAAGTAGAATGCCAACGAGAGTATCATGACGGATATTCCCGGCGGCAATATATAGTTCCAGGCGCCGCGCATGAAGGCGCCTCTTTTGTATGCAAAATTTACCATTGTCCCCCAGGTGGGATGGTAAAGATCTCCGAAGCCCAGGAAGCTTAAGGTCGACTCCATCATTATGCAGCTGTTCACCCCGAGAAGGAACCTCGAAAGAAGCACGTCTGAAAAGCCCGGTACTATATGGCGAAGAGCCGTATGCATACGGCTGTATCCTGCCACCGTGCATGCTTCTATGTACGGTTGGGCCTTTATGCGTTGTACCTGAGCTCTCACGGTCCTGGCAGTCCCCGCCCATCCGAAAAGGGCTATGAGGAGCACAAGACTTGCCCTGCTCTGTCCTACGAAAGCGGCCAGAACTATGAGGGCTATGAGCCTTGGGAGCAGCATGAATATGTTTATGAGTCCTGAGAAAAACGCTCCCGCAGCGCCTCTTTGAGCGGCAAGTACCCCCACGGCGCTTCCTATGATCATGGTGAGCACACTGCTTAAAAGCCCGACGAAGAGGGTGTCACCGGCTCCGTATACAAGCTCCGTAAATATATCGTATCCAAGGGAGTTTGTCCCGAGCAGATGCTCTTTCGAAGGCATGAGCCATGCATCGAACATCTCTTTCTGCCCATAGGATGTAAAGATGCCCGGCAGAAGTGCCATGGAAAGAGACAAGGCAAGAAGCAAAAGACCTGCTATGAGGAAACCTTTCTTATTTCCTGTCATAGGCCGCCTCCCTTCTTTGCCTAGGATCTGCAAGTATGCAAAGCACATCCGTTATGATGACGGCAATGACCATTACTCCCGTACTGACGAACAACACTCCCTGCATGAGGGGATAGTCAAGGGTGTAGACGGCTTCAGTCAGAAGCTTTCCCATTCCGTTTATGGAAAAGATATTCTCTATGACCAAAGAGCCTCCCACGCAGAGGCTTACGCTCATCCCTGTCATGGTTATGAAGGGCTGCGCTATGTTTTTAAAAACATAAAGATAGCGTATCTTTCTTTCCGAAAGGCCCCTTTGCCTTGCATAAAGCACGTATTTCTCCCCTGCTTCCTTCGCCGCATTGTTCCTGACCATAAGATATCTGGAAGGAAGCACTCCCAAAGTAAGGGTGAGGACGGGAAGGACAAGATGGTGGATTCGGTCCAGAAGGAATCCGCTCCTTCCGGGAAACATACCCGCCTTGCTGAGGCCCGAATAGGGGAAGATCTCCAGTTTGAAACTGAGAGCCGCAAGAAGAACCAATGCTATGAGAAAGCTCGGCATGGCGTTGACCACCATATTGGTGACTCCGAAAACCTTATCTTCCTTTGAATCTTTCTTCATCCCAAAGTACAGGCCGAAGACAAGTCCCAGTCCGGATGAAATGACAAGGGAAGGAAGAGCGATCTGAAGAGTCGCTCCTATGCGCTCCTTTATGAGATCCGACACTATCATTTCCTTTTTGAAGGAGTATCCCAGGCTCCCGTCGGCAAGGCTTTTCAGGTAATACAAAAACTGCCGGAAGAGCCCTTCATCGAGATGAAGGGCCTCCCTGTAGTATTCGTACTTTGCAGGCGTCATATCCTCTTCCGCAAATCCCGACAGATAGGCTACGGGATCGCCGGGAAGCATTCTCGGCAGAAGGAAATTGAGTATCACTACCAGAATGAAACACGCCAGCGCTATTAAAATGTTTCTAAGGTGCTTGTTCAAATACTATTTGACCGTAAGCGTGAACCAGTTGTTTGCGTTGTTGAGACCGAATACGTTATCTACCGTAAGGTTCTCAAGTTTTGAAGATGCGCCGTAGGTGAGGCTGTCCCAATAAAGGCCCACTAAAGGAGCGTGCTCAGCATAGTAGTCCTGGACCTTTGCTGCAGCGGCAACGTATTCATCGAGAGTCGATGCGGAACCGAGCTCAGTCACGGCAGCCTTGAAGCTTTCGTCGAAGACCTGGCATCCGCCCTGGACCGCGTGGGTACCGTCGACGTAGATGGTGCCAAGACCGGAGCCCATGCTCATTCCGGCTGAAGTATAACCAAAGAGTGCAGCTTCCATGGTGATGTTGTTTTCTGAGAACTTGTTGCTTGTCTTCGCATTGTATGAAGCACTGTCAAGTCCTTCAAGGGTAACTTCTATACCGAAGCTCTCAAGCGCATTTTTGATAAGGTCTGCACAGCTGACCTGGTTGGCTCTGTCGGAGCGGAAAGTGAGAGTGAAACCGAAGACCTTGCCGTCTGCGTCTGCGAACTTGCCGTCTGCATTCTTTGTATATCCCGCAGCGTTCATATATTGCTCGGCTGCAGTAAGGTCAGTAGCCAGTTTTTCCGTTTCCTTGTATCCGATCGTCGAAGTGGGTACAAATCCCTTGTTCGGTGTCTGAGCATCCACAGAGCCTACCTTTGTGCGGAGCTGATCGTAATCAAGAGCTGCCCTGACTGCTTTGCGCAGATCCTCATTTGCAAAGGGACCCTTTTCATTGTTGAAAGCAAGCACTGCCGGTGCATTGGTCGCAGCAACTCTTATGAGCTGTACGTTTTCGGAATTTGACAGAACGTCCTGATAGCTTGCGCCTACGCCAGTGGAATAGATCCATACCATGTCGATATCGCCCTTTTCAAGCGCCATATACATGGTGTCTTCGTTTCCGAAGAGCTGATACACTATCCTCTGCACGTTGGGAACTTCCTTATAGTTTTTGTTTGCTACGAAAGTGATGGTACCGGAATCCTTGGAGAAATTCTCGAAAACATAGGGTCCGTTGCCTATACGCGCTTCGTCGTCAGTGAGCTGATCCTTGCCCTCATAGATGTGCTTTGGAAGCACTCTGAAGGAAGTCATGTTTCCAAGCTCCCTTACATTGGCTGTGGCAAGGGTTAAAGAAATGCTCTTCTTATCGTCGGAAAGCTTGTACTCCGTGTACTTTGCCGCCACGGTGTTTCCGTCCTTGTCAGTCTGGGAACTGAGGTTGGCGCTGCCGTTTTCATCTTCATACTGAAGGGTGAAGAGTATATCCTCGGCAGTTACGGGCTGTCCGTCAGACCACTTCATACCATCCTCGATGGTGTAAGTCCAGGTCTTGGCGTCCTCAGTTGAATAGCTTGCAAGGAGCGGATGGAAATTACCTTCCGTGTCCTGCCATACCAAGGGAAGATGCGTTACAGCGCTGGAAAGCATCTCATAGTTATACTCCGAGATCACCGCTTTCTCGATGACGGCAGTGGTCCCGATGGTGATCTGTTCTACGGCAGGAGTCTTTGAAGATTTGCCGCAGGCTGCAAAGGACAGGATAAGGACCAGTCCAAGCAAAAGAGCGATTAGTTTTTTCATTTGATTTGACCTCTTTTCTACTATTTATGACCAATGGAGGAGCTTTCAACACCTCCGTTTTTAAAAACATATATATCGTCAGCAAGATGATCGAGAAGATCTCTGTCGTGGCTTATGAACAGCACTCCCATACCGGTCTTTTCTATTTTTTCTTTTACAAGGGCCGATATGTTGGCTTGCATGGAAACATCAAGCATCGACGTGGCCTCATCCATGATAAGGAGCCTTGGACTCAGCATGAGAGCTCTCGCAAGAGCTATCCTTTGAGCCTCTCCTCCGGAAAGCTGCCGCGGAAAGTGTTTCTTGATATCTCCTGACAGCCCTACGGAAGCAAGAACGCCGTCGGTCAGTGATTCCAGCTCCTTTCCTCCCGAAGCAAGCCCGTGATATGAAGCCAGCTCTTTAAGTCCCGTCCCCACTCTTTGAACAGGGTCCAGGGACGCATGGGGCTGCTGCCATACTATCTGTATGCCAAGCCCTGCTTTTCTGTCGTAATACCCCTTTGACAAGAGCTTCTGTCCGTCCAGCAGCACATCTCCTCCATCCGGTTCTTCAAGGCCGCAGAGTATCCTGGCCACAGTCGACTTGCCGCAGCCGCTGGGACCGAAAAGTCCCGTGATCCTGCCTCCTTCAAGTTCCATGGACAGGCCAGAGAGTATCTGCTTGTTTCCGAAACTCTTTGAGAGCTTTACGATCTCCAGTTTCATAGGACGCACCTCCTGCCTCTTTCCTCATCCCCTTGCCAAGGGAATGAAGAGATGCAGACCTCTGACGCCTCAGGGCACCTGCTGTAGAAAGGACACAGGGATTTTCCTTCCCTCAATACCGGAGTCGCTTTCATGCCGTTTTCCGGAAGAGCGGCTATGAGAGACCCGGTATATGGACTGCAGGGGTCTTTCAGGACCTCGGAAGCCCTGCCCTTTTCCATCATTTTTCCTCCGCACAGGACCGCAATACTGCCGCACTTTGATGCTATGGATATATCATGGGTTATCATCAGAACTGCCGCTTTCGGAAAAATCCTTCTTACAAGAGCGATAAAGTCTTCCGCAAAATCGTCGTCAAGACCGTTGGACGGTTCGTCTGCTATTATGAGCTTTGCATTGCTGCAAGCGGCGATGGCGATGGTGACCCTTTGGCACATACCGCCGGAAAGCTGGAAGGGATACTTATCAAGGATCTCATCCGGATCTTCGAACCCGGACAAAGAAAGCTTCGACGACGCTTCGGATGAAAGCATCTCCTTTTTCGTTCCGAGTTTTTTAAGACCGTCGTACATCTGCTTCCTTACGGTCCTTAAGGGATCTAAAGACTCTGCGCCGTTCTGAGGTATGTATACGATCTCATTTCCGAGAAGCGCCTGCATGGCTTTACCCTTCGGAATCGTTTTACCCATGAACAGGACTTCTTCACCCTCCTGTTTTACGCCGGAAGGAAGCAGATCCATAACAGACAAAGCCGTCATGGTCTTGCCGGAACCTGTCTCTCCTATGAGCGCAAAGCTTTCCCTTTCACATATATCAAAAGAAACGCCTTCGGCAATACCAATAGAGCCGTCTTTACCGGCTGATATGATCCCTCCCCTGTAGCTTAGAACTGCGGTTTTGTTGTCTAAAAATCCTTTGTCCATCCGTTTTCTTGATCTTTACGGCAATTTGGTTTCTGCACCAGGAGATTGTAGCAAAATGAAAAACCCTTTTTAAGCCCCCGTGGGGGATAGTATTTGAACATTTCCATTTCCAATGAACCCGGAGCGACTATCGTGATATAATGAAACATATAACGGACCACGCTGTTTATATTTCAAATCAAATTATATAAAGGAGAATATTATGAGTTGGACAAAAGAAGAGGTCCCCTTGACACCTTAAGAACAGCGCAGTGGTAAAAATCGACAACTATATTGCAAAACCCCGGAGCGATCCGGGGTTTTAAAATGTATACTTTTCTTCGGGACTACAGGAACTTCGACACCACTTTCGCCCAGAAGTCGTAATCCTCGAGCCTGACTATATTGACCTTTTTCTCGGAAAGTCTTATGGTCACCTTCCGTATGTTGCGGCAGCCCGAATCCTCTCCGTCGACTATTACGGATATATCCCTTCCTTCGGGAGTCACCGCTATCTCCTGCTCGGGCGGAAGCAAAAGGCTGGAAGTAAAGCTTCTGTAAGTTGAGTTGTTGGCATGAGCCATGGGGGCTATCTGAAGGAGATCCAGATTGGGGTCTACTATGCTCCCTCCCAGCGCATAATTGTACGCAGTACTTCCGGCGGATGACGCCACAAGTATCCCGTCTCCGTAGAACTTCTCTATGAATCGCTTTCCTATGGATATGCTCAAGTACACCATGCTGCCGGAATCGTTCCTGATGAGCACGTCATTGAGAGCCGGACTTGCTGTAAAGTGTTTCAGTTCACCCTGTTCTTCGTACTCAAGATCTGCCTCTATGAGCCTGTGAGACTGAAGCGTAAAACCCTCGGATCTGATCAGCGCAGCTGCAGCATCCAAATCAGTCCTGCTGAATTCCTGGAAAAACCCAAGATGCCCCGTATTCACTCCAAGCATGGGCATGGATGCAAAACCGGTGGCTTTTAGCGCTCTTAAAAAGGCCCCGTCTCCGCCGACCACTATGCCAAGATCTGAGTCTTCTTCATATTCTTCGCAATAGCCGAAACCCTCTCTTGAAAGAAGGGCCTCGAGCTCATCTGCTGTTTCTCTCGACTCAGCGTTGTTATTTACATACAGATATACTTTTCTTATCATCTGAGCTGCTCCGATATACTTTTTGCTGCAGTTATGCCGGCCTGCATGGCCTTTACCACCGTGGCTGCGCCTGTTACGGCATCTCCGCCGGCGTAAACGTTCGGTATGGAAGTCCTTCCCTTATCGTCTACTATGAAACATCCCCACTTGTCGGCTTCAAGACCTTCCGTGTTTTGCGAGATCTCCCTGTCGTTATTAAAGCCAAGCGCCAGGACGGCTGTGTCCACATCCAGAGTTATACGCCCTTCGGTCTCGAGCGGACGCCTTCTTCCCGATGCGTCGGGCTCTCCAAGCTCCATGACCGCACATACCACCTGAGTGAGTTTTCCGTTTTCTCCTTTGAACTCCACCGGGTTTCTGAGAGTCATGAATTCGATTCCTTCTTCCTTTGCGTGCTCCAGTTCCTCTGTGCACGCCGGCATCTCGGCCTCTGTCCTTCTGTAGACTATGTATACCTTTTCAGCCTGAGGAAGCCTTACGGCATCTCTTGCGGCGTCCATGGCCACGTTGCCTCCGCCCACCACCAGTATCCTTTTGCCGCAGCCGTCAAAATGCCTTCTGCCGTCTTCTTCCACAGGAGCCAGGTTTATCTTTGAAAGGAATTCAGAGGCAGGATATACGCCCTTAAGATCCTCTCCCGGTATGCCCATTTTAGACGGTACCGTCGCTCCTACGCCGAGGAACACCGCATCGTATTCCTTTGCAAGAGCAGCCACGTCGGTCACCCTCTTTCCGAGCACGAACTTTGCGCCTGCTTCTTTGAGAGCTTTGACCTTGTCTTCTATCACGTCTCTTCCCAGCCTGTATGAAGGAATGCCCCAGGCAAGGACTCCTCCTATATATTCTTTTTCTTCAAATATGACTACTTCGTGTCCCTCGGAAAGCAGCACATCTGCGCAGGCCAATGTTGCAGGGCCCGCTCCTATGCAGGCGATCTTCTTCCCTGTAGGCGCCTTTACCTTAATCTTTGTCAAGCCTTGTTCTCTTGCCCACTGAGATACGAATCTCTCCAGGCTTCCTATGGCAAGGGGTTCTGATTTTACTCCTCTTACGCAATGCCCTTCGCACTGATCCTCGTGGGGACACACAGTGCCGCAGATCTCGGAAAGATTGGACTTTTCACAGATGAGCTCATAGGCTTTTGCGAAGTCTCCTTCTTTGGCCGCAGCGAGGAACTCGGGTATATTGTTATGGATGGGGCATCCTTCCTTGCACTTCGGGACTTTGCATCCGAGGCATCTGGAGGCCTCCTCCATAGCTTCTTCCTTTGTGTATCCTTTAAGGAATACGTCAAAGTTCTTGTTTCTTACGTCAGGCTCCACCGTAGCCATCTTTACTCTCGGGATATTTGCCGCCATTTAGCTTCCTCCGATAATTGCCGTTATCAGAACGGATAAATAACAATATGAATTATACCATTAAAAATATACTTGTGTTCTTTATATCTCTTTGATCACTTCTCTTACGGCTGCCGCAGTATCTGATGCGATCATGCTTATCTGACCGTTTTCTTTTTCTGCCATCTCACCGGCCATGCCGTTGATGTATGCTCCAGCCGCAGTTGCAAGGAGGAGATCCTCGCAGTTGCAGGCAAGAACTGCAGAAAGTATGCCTGAAAGCACGTCACCTGAGCCTGCCGTAGCCATACCCGGGCATCCTCTGTCCACAAGGTATGTGACCTTTCCGTCTGACACTGAAGTGATGGCTCCTTTAAGCAGCACTATGCACTTAAGCTCTTCAGCAAGGGAAGCAGCAAGCTGTGCTTTGCTCCCTTGGGTCACAGTTTCCATATCAAAGCCGCTGAGCCTTGAAAACTCCTTAAGATGCGGAGTGAGGACAATGCGCGCCTTGCTTGCTCTGACTGTTTCTTTATCCATCCTTGAAAGGACGTTGAGGCCGTCAGCATCTATGATGAGAATGCCTTCGTAGTTTCTCAGCAGGTACTCTACGCATTTGAAACTTTCGTCCGTATTTCCTATGCCCATACCTATGGCAATGACCCTGTATCTTTTCAAAAGGCCCTCGAACTCCGACTCAACAAATCGTATATACCCGTCCTCTTCGGACAGAGGATAAAGAGTGGCCTCCAGAATATCTTCCGCTATCAGGTGGGCAAGGGAACGGGGAAGAGCAATGCTCACTACCCCGGCTCCCGCTCTCATGGCGCAGTTGGCCATGGCAGCAAGCCTGATGGCTCCGCTGTAAGGAAGAGACCCGCCCACCAGGGCTATGTATCCGAAGTCTCCCTTGTTGGCGTCTTTGTCTCTTTCTTTAAAGCAGCTTTTAATATCTTCTATTTTGAGTTCTGCTATTTTCAACTTAAGCTTCCTTCTCTCATATGATGACATTGCCATTCTAACACAAATCATCGACGTCTCCAAACCACATCCTATGCCAAGCGCTACCCGGAAGACTTGGGCCTTACCAAGACCCTCCGCCTGTGGTATGATAACGGGAGAGGAAAAGATCCATGAATATCACCATTGCCTGCATAGGAAAACTGAAGGAAAAATACTGGCAGGACGCAGCAGCCGAGTACACGAAAAGGCTCTCAAGGTTTTGCAAACTAAGCATTACAGAACTTCCGGAGAGCAGGTCTGACTCAAAGGAAGAGGAAAGCAAGGATCTGCTCGCTCACCTTCCCAAAGGGGCATACGTCATTGCTCTTGACGTGGGAGGAAAAAGGCTCAGTTCCGAAGGTCTTGCAAACAAAATATCGGAGCTTGCCCTAGGGGGAAGATCCGATATATGCTTTGTCATAGGCGGCTCCAACGGCTTCGATGACAGTGTGAGAGAAGCATCAGACTTGAGGCTTTCTTTCTCCGATCTCACTTTCCCTCACCAACTCATGCGGGTGATACTGCTGGAGCAGGTCTACAGAGCGTTTAAGATCATCAATAATGAAACTTATCATAAATAACTAAATCTCCGCTGTTTCTTCGTAGCCCTTTACGAGGAGCAGCTTTTTCTTTTCGTCTTCCGCAAGAAGGTCGATGAACTGCTCGACGGTCCCGACCATCTCAAGGCCCTTATCTCCGTCTTTGTAATGCATGGGTATGATCATTTTCGGCTCGATCTTCCTTATGACTTCGACGGCAGCAGGAGCATCTATGGTAAAGAAGCCGCATACGGGTATCATGATGCAGTCCAGATCCTTGAGCTGTTCTGCCTGCTGCTCTGAAAGCATGTGCCCGAGGTCTCCGAAATGGGCCACTCTCTTTCCTTCTGCGGAAAGAACATGGATGATGTTCGTCCCCCTCTTTGCGCCTCCTTCATTATCGTGGAAGCAGTCTATCTTCTTTATTTCAAAGGGGGACTCGGGTCCTTTCAATATTTTGACTCCGTCCGTATAGGCGTGGTCGAAATGCCCGTGTGAACACAGCACTTCATTGGCCGTAAGGTCCACGTCGCTGTAGCCCCTCACTCCTTTGTAGGGATCCAGCACTATGCTGTATCCTCCGGATTCGACTGTAAAACATGCATGTCCGTGATAAGTTATCTTCATTTTCCTTCCTCCTCACTTCAAGGTGTGTATATGTGCGCGGCAGGATCCCGCCGAAGGGCCCTGCACATTTTTCAGCAGAAATTCTTTAAAAAGGCTGGGAGCAGTTCTCCCGAATACTGGCTCAGGGAATAGCTGCCGCTGGAAAGGCACCAGTCGTACATCAGCGCTCTTTCGAACATGGCATAGGCCTTGGTTATATCGTTGGTCGTAAATTCTTTTCTGAAAAGGCCCTGCTCCTGTCCTTCTATGGTGATGCGGCGAAGAAGTTTGTAATATGTCCTTCCCGCATCTAGAAGGCTTCTGTCGCTGCTTGAGACCAGCTGGCTTGCAAGGAGCCTGCTCAATATGTCGACTGAGACCGTGTTCTCTATCATGAGAAAGAGCTCCTGATTCATGAACACCAGTTTTTCTATGGGGGACAGTCCCGGATCCATGGTCTTTTCCAGCTCTTCGTATTTTTCATCGAAGAGATAGGAAAGAGATGCGGGCAAGGCGTCTTTCCCCTCGAAATAGTGGTAAAAAGAGCCTTTGGACGTGCCGGAGGCCTCCACTATCTCATCTATTGTAGTGTTTTCATAGCCCTGTTTGTAGAAAAGCTGCCACGCAGCATTGACTATGCGGGCTTTGGTGTCGGATTTTTTCAAAGTTTATTTTTCCTTCCAAACTATAGTATATAATTCAGTCTAATACATAAATGTTCATATTTCAAGTATTTTATCAAATCAATTCATGTATTAGTCTAATTTGTAGTACAAAACATATTCTGTATTTCATTCTGCTTTTCTTTCTGCTATGATTGTCGAAATCATTAAAAAGAAAAGGAAAGAAAAACCATGTCAAACATCGAAATGATAATATTCATACTATACCTGGCCATGATGCTGGGAGTCGGGATTGTATTCTTCTTCAGATCCAAAGGCGCAGGAGAAAAGGACTATTTCCTGGGCGGAAGAAAAATGGGTCCTTGGGTATCAGCCCTTTCCGCAGGCGCGTCGGACATGAGCGCCTGGTCCTTGATGGGACTGCCGGCATCGGTATATGCCCTCGGTATGGGCAAGACCTGGATAGCCATAGGACTTCTCATAGGCTATGCCCTAAGCTGGATCATCGAAGCCCCGAGGCTTCGCCGCTTCACCATAACTGCGAATGATTCCATAACCATACCCCAGTACCTGACCAACAGGTTCCTGGCAAGCAGCAGCATCATAAGGATACTGTGCGCCATACTCTTCCTCATAGCATATACGGTATATGCGGCATCCAGCATGAAAGCCTGCGGCACATTGTTCAACACGGTGACGGGGATAGATGCAAAGACAGCCATGTACCTGTCGGCAGCCATAATAGTGTGCTACACCTTCATGGGAGGATATTCGGCAGTCTGCTGGACCGACTTTTTCCAAGGCCTTTTGATGCTGGGCGCTTTGATGCTCGCTCCTCTTTTTGCCCTTGCAGCTGTAAAAAACGGAAACGCCGTATTCACAGCTCAACAGCTCCCGGACGGCTACTGGAACTTCTTCACCGCCGACTGGAGAGATATAATCTCAGGCCTTGGGTGGGGAATAGGATATTTCGGGATGCCTCACATCATCGTCAGGTTCATGTCTATCAGGTCTGATAAAGACCTCAAGAAGTCAAGAGTCATTGGCATAGGCTGGACCACTCTGATCCTCGGCTTCGGAGTGCTCGCAGGTGCCATTGCAAGGATGTTTTTAGGCGATGTGAGCGATTCTTCCGTCATTTTCATCCTGATGGTCAGGAAGCTCTTCCCGGCTGTCATATCGGGTATTTTGCTCTCAGCTATACTGGCAGCCGCCATGAGCTCCGCCGATTCACAGCTCCTTGCTGCATCGTCGGCTTTCTCCAGCGACATCTACAAGCCTATCTTCAGAAAGAACGCATCGGACAAAGAGATGCTCTGGGCAGGAAGGCTCATAGTCATAGCCATCGCCGTAGTCGCAGTGGTGATAGCCTCAAGCCCAGGCAGCGGATCCATAATGTCCCTTGTCGAATACGCCTGGGGACTCTTCGGAGCAGCTTTCGGTCCCGTCATCGTCATATCCCTCTTCTGGAAGCGCTTCAATTTTGCAGGCGCAGCTGCAGGCATAGCAGCAGGCGGACTCACGGACATACTCTGGGCCATGTTCCTCTCAGATACGGGAGTGTATGAGATAGTGCCTGCCGCAGCGGTAAGCATCGCAGCAGCGGTCCTGGTAACACTCATCACCAAGGAACCCTCCAAGGATGTCCAGGCCCTCTTTGACAAAGCAAAAGACAGCACTATGTAAAATCAGTTACTTGAATCAAAGAGCGATCCCATATATCATGAAAAGCCCCTCAGGGCTTAACGCCGGAGCCTGTAGTCTCCGTCTACCCTTCGAAGCGCTTTACATGAATACGGGGTCGCTCTTTTTGTTATCGCAGTACCGTCTCTAAAAACACCTGTCCTATGGGGTCTCTTATGACAAGATCCGCATTTCTGTCCATGGCCGTAGCCGACATATTGATGACGACTAAGTGTTTGCCCTTGAAATACTGAACGAATCCCGCCGCAGGATATACGGCAAGGGACGTACCCCCTATGATCAGGGTGTCAGCGCCTGATATGGCATTCACCGAGTGGCGTATGCAGTCTTCATCGAGCATTTCACCGTACAGCACCACCTCAGGCTTTACTATGCCCCCGCAGCTGCAGCGCGGGACTCCGTCGGCGATTCCTTTCGGATCTTTGCAGTTTTCCTCATTCAGGATATAGTCAAGATCGTACTTTTTGCCGCACCATCTGCAGCGGTTCCTGTGCACGGAACCGTGGAGCTCGTACACGGCTTTGCTTCCCGCCATCTGATGGAGCCCGTCTATGTTCTGGGTGACTACAGCCCTCAGTTTGCCCTCTTCCTCCAGCTTTGCCAAAGCCTTATGAGCGTCGTTGGGTTTTGCCCAGGTAGCAATGAGATTTTTCTTGTAGTAATCGAAAAAGGTCACGGGATCCCTTTCGAAAAAATCGATGGAAAGCATCTCTTCGGGGCTTCTGCCGTATTCCTGCTTCGCATTGTAAAGACCCTTTTCCGACCTGAAATCCGGTATGCCGCTTTCGGTGGAGACGCCGGCTCCTCCGAAAAATACTATGGAGCTTGACTCCTCTATGATGTTTTTAAGTTCTTCGTACATATCTATCGCCTATCAACGATCAATCGATCTTCTGAACAAAAACTGCCGGAAAGACTCCGGCAGTTTCGCAATTGCTTTTTGTTTGTGATTATTCTTTTACTCTTTCGACATTGGCCTCAGCGGCGTTCTTTCTTACAGACTCGATACCGTTCTGGCATGCCTTCATGGTGGTGTAACCTTCGCTTGCTGCGATGTTCTGTCCGTTTCTTGCTCTTAAGCGGAAGCGGAACTCACCCTTCTTATCTGCGTATACTTCGAACTTCGGGTTGCTGAGCTTCTCGAAGCCTTCCTTTGTCTGATCTTCAACAGGTGCAATGGGAGCGTTCTTGATAACGCTTGCAATGCCCTTCTTGCAGGATCCGAGAGAAGAATATACTTCGGAGTGTGCAATGATTTCGCCGTTTCCGGCTTTGAGGTTGAACTTGACGCCGTTCTTTGCGTCTACGATAACGAATTTGCCCATGGTTTGATCCTCCTATAAATGACGTCGTCATACAATAATCAGTCTATAGATCCTGAAAGTATAGCCTTCAGGCAATAATAACCATTACTATTATAGCATAGCTTTTTTCATTATGCATCACGTAAAAACGCTCTATACCCTTTATATGCCTCATAAATATCGGCTTTTGAGGTAACTTCGTAGGGAGCGTGCATGGAAAGTACGGCAACTCCGCTGTCTATGACGTTCATGCAGTACTTGGCCATGATGTAGGCTATGGTCCCGCCGCCGCCTGCATCGACTCTTCCAAGCTCATTGAACTGATAAGAAACATTGTTGTCATCCATTACTTTTCTGACCTTTGCAACGTACTCTGCATTGGCATCGTTGCTGCCGCTCTTTCCTCCGGCTCCGGTGAACTTGTTGAAAGCCATGCCGTTTCCAAGGAAGGCTGCATTCTTTCTCTCAAAAGCTTCCGGATAGAGAGGATCGAAGCCCGCGCTCACGTCTGATGAGAGCATGAATGAATTGGCAAGAGCATCGCGGCCGCCCGTATATGGATCGCCGCCCTGAAGAGCAACGAGTTTAGCCACAAGATTCTCAAACCAGAATGACTGCATGCCCGTGGCGCCCACAGAACCTATCTCTTCCTTGTCCACTATGAGGCAGCAGGAAGTCCTCTTTAAGGGCTTGTCCTCGTCAAGCATAGCGAGAACCGATGTGTATGCGCAGACCTTATCGTCCTGGCCATATGCAAGGACCATGCTGCGGTCAAAGCCCAGATCTCTTGCTCCTCCCGCAGGGACAACGGTGAGTTCTGCAGAGAGGAAATCATTCTCTTCAAATCCGAATTTGCTTTTGAGAAGGGCAAGGATGTTTGCCTTTACCGCATCCTTTTGATCTTTTTCAAGCTTGCTCTTTGCAAGGGGCTGGCCTCCGATGAGAAGGTCAAGATTTTCTCCCGTGACCACTTCCGCCGCATTTTTAGTCATCTGCTGGCGGGCAAGGTGTACGAGAAGGTCCGTAAAGCAGAATACCGGGTCTTTGGGATCGTCCCCTACCGTTACCTTGATCTTCTGTCCATCCTTAAGACAAACCACACCGTGTATGGCCAT
>JAFZSM010000001.1 GCA_017619385.1 Bacillota bacterium | reverse complement strand
CTGTAGCGCCTTCCAGCTGTCTCTGATTGCCCGGCACCGATGCCGTCCTGCCGTCGACTCTTATGTTTGCACCCATTTTGTTCAGTTCGTTCGCATGCATCAGCCTGTTCTCGAACAGTGTTTCGTTTATCTTGCTCTGGCCCTCAACGGTGGTCAGGAAAGTCATGATAGGTGCCTGCGCATCTGTCGGGAATCCGGGATATGGCAGGGTCTTGATGTCCGTTGCTCTGAGAGGATTCACATCTCCCCTCACCCTGAGACCTTCAAGCTCATCGGAAATATCTACACCACACTCTATGAGCTTTGCCATTATGGGTCTCACATGATCGGGGATGCAGTTCTTGATGAGTACATTCCCCCTTGTGGTTGCCGCTGCGATCATGAAGGTTGCAGTTTCTATCCTGTCGGGGATCACCGCATATCTGGTTCCGTGGAGTTTTTCCACACCGTTTATCCTTATGGTATCGGTACCTGCGCCTTTTATCTGTGCGCCCATGCTGTTGAGGAAGTTTGCAAGGTCAACGATCTCCGGCTCTTCCGCAGCGTTTTCGATTATGGTCTCTCCTTCAGCGAGGGTGGCGGCCATCATTATGTTTTCAGTGGCTCCGACACTGGGGAAGTCGAGATAGACTAAAGCCCCTTTGAGCTTATCCGCGTTTGCATTGACTGTTTCATCATCCGTCACGACCCTTGCACCGAGCATCCTGATCCCCTTTGTATGTAGATCGACAGGTCTTTCCCCTATGGCGCAGCCTCCCGGAAGAGCGATATTGACCTTTCCCATTCTTGCAAGGAGGGGCCCCATGATGAAAAATGACGCTCTTTCCTTCTTTACAAGGTCAAAGGGAACTACTGATTTGTCTACGGTCGAACCGTCGACTATGATAACATGCTGATCATAATTCTCAACTACAGTTGCACCAACTGCCCGCAGTATCTCACACATTACCTCCACGTCGGAAAGGTGGGGAGTGTCGTGTATCTCGCAGACACCGTCGGTGAGCACCGTTGCTGCAAGGATGGGCAGAGTCGCATTTTTAGCACCTGATATCTCAACTTCGCCTCTTAGCGGAGCTGATTGTTTGATAACATATTTTGACATGAATATATCTCCAAATTTAAAAAATATTACTGGTAATTAGCCAAAAATATTATAGAGTAACTTGGCTTATTTGTCAAAAAGGCTTAGAACATTTTGCCAATTGTGCAAATTAAAGGAAATCTTATACCTCAACCCACTTGTAAATAATTCACAACTGTAGCATAATAATAGTGTAAATCGGAGGCAATATTATGAACCAGCCAATGACGATAAGTTTTACGCTGCAGGACATACTGATATGCCTGCTCATGGTCGCAGCGATAATAGCGCTGATAGCACTTACAGTCCTTTTGAAGAAATTTTTGAAATCTGCTGAAGAGCTGACAAAGACTTTAGAGAAGGCAAACAGCGCTCTTGACGAAGCGAGAGTAGTGCTCAAAGACGCCACAGCGATCGTCGAAAAAACAAAAGAAACGAGCGATATAGCCAATCTGAGTATCAGAAAGGCTTCGCGTTCAGTTGCCAATTTTGCCGATGTGGTATCTGCGAACAAAAGCAAGATCTCAGCTTTTACGGGACTTGTGAATGCGGGGGCCAGTTTGGCGTCGCTGTTCGATGACAATAAAGCCAAGAAATAGCCAAGGAGGGAGCAATGAAGTCTACAGGTATAGTCAGAAAGTTGGATCAACTCGGAAGGATCGTTATTCCTAAGGAACTACGTACCACTTTCGATATCAAAGAAACAGATCCGATCGAGATCTTTGTTGACGGCACGGACATAGTGCTGCGCAAATATCAGCAAACCTGCGTTTTCTGCGGAGAGGCAGAAAATCTCGTTGAGTTCAACGACAAAGTAGTTTGCGCAGGATGTCTTAAGAAACTCAAAAAGCTTTAGTTTCTGCTTTATGAAATAAAAAATCCTTTTCTACGCCGGAAAAGGATTTTTTTGTTGTCAATCATCCATTGCTGCAAGCTCTTCTTCTGTGAGCTTGGTAAGATCGATATCTTCTGTTCTGTTGTTTTTGGATTTTGCCTTCTGAAACTCTTTTTTGACCTTCTTCGGGTCTCTTTTTATTTCCTCTTTTTTATAACTGTAATACTCGGATGAAAGCTTTTCCTGCTTATCCTCTTTTGCATCCTCTAAAACGAGTCTTGTCTTGATCTTGTTCTCAAGGATGTTCACATCGCACACCACTGCGTTTCCGTCTTTTGTGCTTATCCTTTCACCGATATCGGGCATGCCTTTTTTTAGATCGATGTACGTATCGTTCTCGTACTGAAGACAGCACATGAGCCTGCCGCATATGCCGGATATCTTTGTGGGATTGAGGGAGAGATTCTGATTCTTAGCCATTTTTATGGATACAGTGTTGAAATCACGCATCCAGGAGCTGCAGCACAATGGCCTTCCGCAGGGTCCTATGCCGCCCATCATCTTAGTCTCATCGCGAACACCTATCTGGCGAAGCTCTATCCTCATCTTGAAAGCTGCAGCCAGATCTTTTACCAGTTCTCTGAAATCCACGCGTCCGTCAGCTGTGAAGTAGAAAATAACCTTGCTGTTGTCGAAAGTATATTCTACGTCCACAAGCTTCATTTCCAGCTTTCTCGCATCGACTTTTTCCTGGCAGATCTGAAGAGCCCTTTCGCGTTTTGCAATGTTCTCCGCATTCTTCTTGCGGTCGCCGGCATCAGCCTTTCTGATTATAGGTTTTAAGGGCTGTACCACTTCGCTGTCCTCGACATCTTTGACATCGAAGGCGATGGTCCCGAATTCTATTCCTCTGGCAGTTTCGACTATAACTTCATCCCCTGTTTTGAGTTTGAAATCAAGAGGATCGAAATAATAAGTCTTTCCGGCTGTCCTGAATTTAACACCAACTATTCTGGTCACTTTTCCTCCTTTTATACCTTAAGGCAAAGCTGCTTCAAGGTATAGGCCACGCTCTGGCCCTGCAATAAATATTTTCTGGCTGTTTCAAGATGTTTGATGGCGTTTGCTTTGTTTGTATCGCCACTGAGCATCCCTTCTTCAAGCCTGTCTTCAAGGGTGTCAAGAAAGCTCATCGCAGACACCCTCTGGTTATCTTTATCATTCAATATATTCTGAATGACTGCTTTCTTTTTGTAATAGCAGATCTTGCCGCAAATGAGGCCGGCGAACTTCTCCGCAGTCTCCTCTATGACGCTGTCGGCAAAGGTCTTTTCTTCCTCGAGATGGAAACACGTACATCTCGATCTTATGGTGGAAAGAAGAGAATCTTCCCTTTCTGCAAGCAGAATGTATATCACCTGTGATACAGGCTCTTCAAGCCCTTTTAAAAGCTTGTTTTGGGCGATCTCGTTCATCAAATGGGCGTCTTTGATGAGAACTACATATTTATCCCCATAGGGTTTGTATTCCGTCCTTTCAAGAAGAGACAAAATCTGTTCCTTTACGATGGTCTCTCGTTCGCTGCTTTTCTCAACCACGAGGAAGTCCTCATGATTACCATGTCTGAATTTCCTGTGTGAAAGTTCGTCGCTGCAAAGGATCTTCTCCGAAAGCCACATGCCCATTTCTTCTCTGGACTCGCTGTTTCCTCCGCTAAAAAGAAATGCATGACCGGTCCTTCCGG
>JAFZSM010000010.1 GCA_017619385.1 Bacillota bacterium | reverse complement strand
TGTGATGCCCAGCTCCTTTGAATATTTAAGTTCTTCTGAAATAACTTCGTAGCTGTGCATTATGCTGGTGTGATCTTTCCCTCCGAAGAGTCCTCCTATGACAGGATATGAAAGGCCCAGTTCTCTTCTTATCAGATAAACGGCGATATGCCTTGGATAAGATATCTTTCTCGACCTTTTTGAAGATTCCAGATCTTCCACCGTTATACCGTAGTATTCGGCGACGGCTTTCTTTATCTTTTCCGGGTTTACATCCTTTTTATCTTCTACTATGACGTCGGAAAGGACCTTTTTAGCAAGGGAGGTGTTTATGGGCTCTCCTGAAAAAGCGGAAAAAGCCAGAACTCTTGTAAAAGCTCCTTCAAGCTCACGTATGTTGTTGTGTATGCTGTGAGCTATGAGATCGAACACCTCGATGACTTCCTTCTTTGAGATATCGACGTTTTCAAGAAGGGCCTTGTTTTTTAGTATGGCCATTCTCGTTTCATAGTCAGGGGGCTGTATATCCACCATAACTCCCCATACGAACCTTGAAACCAGTCTTTCCGGTATTTCACCGAGCTCTTTAGGCGGCCTGTCAGAGGTAAAGACCATCTGCTTGTTTGCAGCTCTTAATGCTTCAAAGGTGTAGTAGAGTTCTTCTTCCGCCACTTTGTTTCCGGCTATGCACTGCACGTCGTCAAAGAGAAG
This sequence comes from Bacillota bacterium, assembly GCA_017619385.1. Taxonomy (GTDB): domain Bacteria; phylum Bacillota; class Clostridia; order Peptostreptococcales; family Anaerovoracaceae; genus RUG13409. Next base: position 3,603 of record JAFZSM010000010.1, on the reverse strand, counting down.
GTAATCCACCTTCCTGTATTTATCCTTGAACTGGTTCTGCTTCTTTGTCCTTATGGCTTCTATGAGTTCGGAAACGAAGGTCTCGGCGGATACATAAAGTATCTTTTTCTTAGGTTTATTCCTTTTGACGAAATGTCCTATAGCGTGCATGAGATGGGTCTTTCCAAGACCTGATCCCGCATACAAAAAGAGAGGGTTGTAAGTTTTGGTGAAACCGTCGGCGACTGCCATGGAGGCTGCGCATGCCATACGGTTCGTAGGACCCTGTACGAAACTGTCGAATGTATATTTAGGGTTTAAGTAGTCTTCCTTTTGCTGCTCGTCTATCTCTTCTTCAGATGAGACCAAAGATTCAGTCACAACGGCGAAAAGAGGTTTTCCGAAAACGCTTTCCGTGGCTTTTACGATGTTATCCTGGTAGTGGCTGATGGCGTTTTGATAAAACCTGCTGTTTTCTATGGTGAGATAGATCTTTCCGTCGGATTCCGATAATTTACTGACGGAAAGAGGAGCAAAAAAAGTATCCACTACAACAGATTCGAGCTCTGCATATAAGAGCTCGAGAACCTTTTCCCAATTTTGTTTAAGTTCTGTTTTTGTCATAGCGATAAGTTCTTTCTTGTGGTAATCAATATTTTAGCAGAAATGGTTTTCCACAGGAATATCCCCAGTCTAAAAGCGAAAATATTAGGGATTGCGGACTTTTCCACCTCTTGTGGAAAAAGTTTATCCACTTTTCCACATCGACTATATATTGTGTTTGCCGTAAAAATCGACAAAATAAGGCCTTCAAAAAGTATTTTTGCAAAAAAAGAAGACTGAACGAAAAAATTCGCTCAAATCCTTGATTTTTACCCCTGTCTGCGAGTATAATTGTACAATTAGAATACACTAAAACATCTAATAAATCAAGGGTAAGGAGAAAAAATGGCTTCAGAAAAGCAAAACACTGTCGGCAATGAATACAATGCCGAGCAGATACAGGTTCTGGAGGGATTGGAACCTGTAAGGAAAAGGCCCGGAATGTACATAGGTTCGACCAGTTCAAGGGGACTTCACCACCTTGTCTACGAGATAGTGGACAACTCGGTGGACGAGGCGCTGGCCGGCTACTGTTCGCATATCCAGGTAAAGATAAGGGAAGATAATTCCATAGAAGTCTTGGACGACGGCAGAGGAATGCCGGTGGACGAGCATCCCAAAATGCACAAATCCGCAATGGAGGTCATAATGACCGTCCTTCATGCGGGAGGTAAGTTCGGAGACGGAGGATACAAGGTATCCGGAGGTCTTCACGGAGTAGGCGCTTCCGTAGTAAATGCCCTTTCCGAATACATGCAGGTAGAGTCCATGAGAAACGGGCACATCTACCGCCAGGAGTATTCCAGAGGCAAGAAGACCTGCGAGGTGACCATAGTGGGAGACTGCGGAAACAAGACAGGTACCCATACCATATTCAGACCGGATCCCGATATCTTCGACGAGACCGTATTCAGTTTCGAAACTCTCCAGGCAAGGCTCAGAGAAATGGCCTTCCTCAACAAAGGTCTCAAGATCACACTGGAAGACGAAAGAGGAGACAAGAAAAAGAAGGAAGTCTACTGCTACGAAGGCGGTATAAAGGAATACGTTCAGTTCCAGAACAAGAACAAGACTCCTATCCACGACTCCATCATTTACTACGAAGTGGTGAAGAAGGACAGCGAAGTGGAAGTGGCCCTCCAGTGGACAGACGGATATTCGGAAAACATCTTCTCCTACGCAAACAACATCAACACCGTGGAAGGCGGAGCCCATCTGGTGGGATTCAAAACGGCCCTTACAAAGGTGTTCAACGACTATGCAAGAAAGGCAAAGATCCTTAAGGACAAGGACCCGGATCTTGACGGAGACGACGTAAGGGAAGGTCTTACGGCCATAGTATCCGTAAAGCTGTCAGAGCCACAGTTTGAAGGTCAGACCAAGACAAAGCTCGGCAACGCCTCCATGAGGACCCTGGTTGACAGCGCTACAAAGGAAGAGCTCATGGCCTTCCTTGAAGAGAACCCCAACCAGGCAAGGATAATAGTAGATAAGTGCATCAAGGCCGGAAGGGCCAGAGAAGCCGCAAGGAAGGCAAGGGAACTTGCCAGAAGAAAGACGGCTCTCGATTCCACGTCACTTCCCGGAAAACTCGCAGACTGCTCCGAAAAAGACCCGGCTCTTTCAGAACTCTTCATCGTCGAGGGAGACTCCGCAGGCGGTTCCGCAAAGGAAGGAAGAGACAGAAGGACCCAGGCCATACTGCCTCTCCGCGGAAAGATCCTCAACGTGGAAAAAGCAAGGCTCGACAGGATGCTGGCTTCAGACACCATAAAGGACATGATCACGGCTTTCGGCTGCGGCATAGGAAAGGACTTCGATGCGTCGAAGCTCCGCTATCACAAGATCATCATCATGAGCGATGCGGACGTTGACGGCGCCCACATCAGGACCCTCATGCTGACCCTCTTCTTCAGGTACATGCCCCAGCTCATAGAAGACGGATATATCTACGCGGCTCAGCCGCCTCTCTTCAGATGTACCGTAGGCAAGGATATGAGGTATACCTATTCCGACGCAGAGCAGGAAAAGACCCTGGCCGAGATGGCCAAACTCTATCCCGGAAAGAAGATAGACATACAAAGATACAAAGGGCTCGGAGAAATGGATGCCACCCAGCTCTGGGAGACCACCATGGATCCTGCACACAGGACCCTCGTCCAGATAACCATAGACGACGTTGCAAGAGCGGACCAGATATTCACCACCCTCATGGGAGACAAGGTCCCGCCCAGAAAACAGTTCATAGAAGAGAATGCGCAGTACGCGCAGCTCGATTTTTAGGGAGGCAGTATAGATGGCAGATCTAATAAATGACAGCAGGCTGCTTCAGCACGAGATATACGACGAAATGAAAAAGTCCTACATCGATTATTCGATGTCGGTCATAGTTGCCCGTGCCCTTCCGGACGTAAGAGACGGTCTCAAACCCGTACACAGAAGGATACTTTACGGAATGGACGCACTGGGTATAACCCCTGACAAGCCTCACAAAAAGTCGGCCAGGATCACCGGAGAGGTCATGGGTAAATACCATCCACACGGCGACGCATCCATATACGACGCCATGGTAAGGCTGGCTCAGCCCTGGAACATGAGATATCCTTTAGTGGACGGACACGGTAACTTCGGATCCATGGACGGAGACGGAGCGGCTGCCGCCCGTTACACTGAGGCCAGGATGGCGCCTTTTGCCCTGGAGATGCTCAGGGACATAGACAAAGATACGGTAGATTTCGTTCCCAACTACGACGGCGAAGAAAAAGAGCCCGTAGTGCTTCCCGCGAGATTTCCCAATCTCCTTGTCAACGGTTCAAGCGGTATAGCCGTAGGTATGGCTACATCCATTCCTCCCCACAATCTGAGGGAGGTCATCCAAGGGACCATACTCCTCATAGACGATCCGGACACATCCGATGATGATCTTGCAAGAGTCATCAAAGGACCTGATTTCCCCACCGGCGCCACCATTGTGGGAAAAACCGCCATAAAGGAAGCTTACAGGACGGGCCAGGGCAAGGT
>JAFZSM010000091.1 GCA_017619385.1 Bacillota bacterium | reverse complement strand
GCTGATTTATTAGGCATTAGGAGGTAAATTCTTATGAAAACACTGAAGAAGGTCCTCGCAGTTCTTCTCGCACTGGTAATGGTCCTCGGACTAGCATCCTGCGGAAAGGCAAAGAGACCGGAAAGCTATGCAAGAATGGACGATGAAGAAGTCTATTCAGGCGTTCTCGGCGATTATGCAGACCTCATGACAGCAGCAAAGGCCGCAGAGAGCGACGATGCAAGATTCGTTCTTTATGCACAGGCTGAAGCTTATCTGCTTGATTCTGCAACATTCGTTCCGACCACAACTCAGGGTGGTGCTTATACCATCTCCAGAATCGCTCCCAGAACAGTACCTTACGTACAGTGGGGAAATGACGATGACAGATGGAAGGGCATGGTCATCTCTGATGACTTCCTTACAAAGGAAGAAAGAGCTGAACTTCTTGATCAGTGGGCAGCCGCTGTCAAGGGCGAAGGCACATATGATCCTGCTGGATATCTTACAAGCAAGGGTCATGTACTCAACAAGGATTACAGAGACACATTCTCCACAGCTCCTGTAACACTGGATACACTCAACACCTCCAGCCAGAGCGACACTGAGATCCTTGTAAACTGCACAGACAACCTCGTACAGTACAACAACCTTGGACAGATGATCCCTGCACTCGCAGAGTCTTGGGAAGTATCTGAAGATGGACTTACCTATACGTTCCACATCAGACAGGGTGCTTACTGGTACACATCTGAAGGTCAGCAGTATGCAGAGTGCACAGCTGATGACTTCGTAGCAGGCATGCAGCACATGCTCGACGCTGAAGCAGGCCTTGAATGGCTCATCGCTATGGGCGTTGAGGGAGATCCCACACAGGATATCGTTTACGGTGTCAGCGACTACCTCTATTTCGGCGGCAGCTTTGACAACGTAGGATACAAGGCAACTGACAAGTACACACTTGAGATCACACTTGGACATCCCACAAGCTACTTCATGACAATGCTCACATACTCCTGCTTCGCTCCGATCTGCAGAAGCTTCTATGAAGCAAACGGCGGCGTATTCGGAAGAGCAGAATATGCAGAAGCATCCGCAGCAGGATCCATCAAGTATGGTAATGCAGCAGACGTATCCTCCCAGGTTTACAACGGCGCATTCCTTCTCCAGAAGCTCAACGACGCTTCCGAGATCAAGGTCGTAAAGAACGCCGGATACTATGATCCCGCATCCGTAAAGATCGACTCCATCACATGGGTATACGATGCAGGCGAAGATCCCGTAGCAACATACAATGACGTCAAGAACGGCACATATGCTGGAATGGGACTCTCTGAGAGCACAGGTACTCTCAAGCTCGCAAAGGACGACGGACTCTTTGACAAGTATTCATATGTTTCCGATACAACATCCACCACATACTTTGGCGGACTCAATGTAAACAGAGGAACATATCAGCTCGAAGCTGGAACATGCGTATCTCCGAAGACAGAAGATCAGAAGATCGATACTCAGCTTGCTCTCCAGAACAAGAACTTCAGAAAAGCTGTTCTCCACGCATTCGACAAAGCAACCTACAATGCAGTTTCCAGAGGCGAAGATCTTAAGCTCACCAACCTCAGAAACATGTACACACATCCTGAATTCGTACAGCTCTCCACAGCTCAGAAAGATAAGGACGGACATGAATTCGCAGCAGGTACAATGTACGGCGAAATGGTTCAGTACTATCTCTCCAAGCTCGACAAGGACATCAACGTAGCAGACGGTGTAGACGGATGGTATGCACCTGAAGCAGCTAAGGAATACCTTGAGAAGGCTGTAAAAGAACTCGGAAAGACAGTCAACTGGCCTGTAACGATCGACGTTGTTTACTACTCCGCATCTGCAGCTAACACAGCTCAGGCTCAGGCAGTAAAGCAGGTTATCGAAGATTGCCTCGGCAGTGACAGAGTTGTCATCAACCTCGTAGAAGCAACAACATCCGCTGATTACTATGCATCCGGATACAGAGCATCCAACGGCGAAGCTCTCAACGCAGACTTCTTCTACGGTTCCGGTTGGGGCCCCGACTTCGGAGATCCCTGCACATACCTCGACACATTCCTTGGTGATGGCGCAGGATACATGACAAAGGTTATCGGACTCTTCTAATACAAGAATCACAACAGTTCGAACAATCTAACATCTAAAATAGACACATCGGAGGGTGCCCTGAGCATCCTCTGATGTGTTCGTGTTATGAACAGAGTAATATTATGAAAAACAGATATCTCTGGAAGCGTATATTGTTCTCACTTTTCTCCCTTTTTGTCGTTGTCCTCGCTGTTATGACCCTGGTCTATTCGCTCATAGACAGGTCGGCCATATTCCAGACTGACGACGTATGGAACAAGAGAAGTGCAAACGACAGGACCTATTATGAATACACCATGTATCAAAAATACGGTTACCTTGATTTTGTGAACTATACGTCCTTCCTCCAGGCAAAGTATTCTGAATTGTATGGTGAAGGCTATACCGAAAACCAGCAATTCATCAATGACAGAGCTGTCATCCAGACAGACAACTACAGCAAGAACTCATCAGTCAAGGAGTTCATCCAGAAATATGAAAGCGAAGGTTACGAGATCATATATCTCAAGCCTTTAAAATATACGAACGGACGCTCAAAACCGGGCGGGACCGGATATTTGCTTGCAGTGAACGAGAAGAATCAGCTTTCAAGGCTCGTTACTTATTTTGCTAATTTCTTCCAGTTCGAGTCCAAAAACGATGTTACAGACCCTGAGCTTACAGACAGATATATCAGGTTCGAAAAGGACCCCTACAGCGGGCTTTTTGCAATCGTGGGTTCAGGTACGGAACACAAATACCAGCTGTACTTTGACGGCCGATTCCCCTTCATACACCAGAATTGGTTCTCTATCAGCCTGGGAACATCCTTCACCAGGTTCAGAGGGCAGGAGATAACCACGGTCATCACCCAGCCCACGGGAGACCTTAAGTATTCCCGCACTCAGTATCCTAACTATGTAGGCACTGACAGGTATGATGAGACGGCCATCGATTTCCATCAGCTGACGTACAACTACGGCACACTTACCGACTACGAAAAAGAGTACTATCCCGACAAGTACACCGTTATCGGATACAACAGGACGGGACTTTCAATGCTTGAAAACTCTTTCGTCATCGGTATCATAGCTACAGTCATCGCATATCTTTTGGGTCTTCCTCTTGGCATACTCATGGCTAAGAACAAAGACAGTATCGGAGATAAGATAGGTAACGGATATATCATATTCATTTCGGCAGTTCCTTCTCTTGCATACATATTCATGTTTGCAGCCATAGGGACCAGGGTCTTCCATTTGCCTTACAAGTTTGCAAACGCAAGTGTGATGATCCTCGCATATATACTGCCTGTCCTTTCTCTTGCCCTCCGTGATATCGCAGGACTCATGAGATGGATGAGAAGATATATGATAGACCAGATGAATTCAGATTACGTTAAATTCGCAAGAGCAGAAGGGCTTTCGGAAAGGGAGATATTCAGCAAACACATTTCCAAGAATGCTGTCATCCCCATCGTACACGGTATACCCGGAAGCATACTCGGATGCCTTGTCGGAGCTATCATCACTGAGCGTGTTTACAGTGTTCCCGGTGTAGGTAACCTTCTTACCACGGCTATCAACAGCCACGATAACGGAATCATCGTCGCATGTACCGTTTTTTACACAACACTGTCACTGATATCAATGATCGCAGGCGATCTGCTTATGGCTAAGTACGATCCCAGGATCTCATTCGAAAACAACAATACGAGGTAAATTATGGCGGATATCGATACAAATGCAGTGGTCAATGAAGACGAGCTCTTTAGATTTATAGACCACGATACAATTGAATCTGAAAAGATCATTGCGCCGAGATACTCGTATTGGAGATCGGTTTTCAGAGTCTTTTTCAGAAAGAAATCAAGCTGGGTCATGATCGTGCTGTTGGTGCTGCTCCTTCTGTGCTCCTTCGTCCTTCCGATCTTCTGTCCTTACAGACCCAATGAGAACGTCACGCTGTCCACTTCCTTCCACCTCAGTCCGAAGGAAGCCATGCAGTACTTTGCAGAAAGAGGACAGGGCGGTATCAAGTGGATACTGGGAACAGGAAGTACAGGCAACTCCATCTTCTACGGTATATGGTCCTCAGCAAGGACTTCGCTGCTCCTTGCTATAATATGCGCAGCGATCAATATGACCATAGGCGTCGTAGTCGGCGCCGTATGGGGTTATTCCAAGAGCGTCGACCAGGTGCTGCTGGTCATCTACAGCATCATAGCGAACGTGCCGTTCATACTCATGATAACGGTTCTCGTCTACGTCATAGGGTCGGGCTTCTGGAGCTTCATATTCGCGCTGACCATAACAGGCTGGTTCGGAATAGCATATTTCTTCAGAACTCAGGTACTCATCATAAGAGACCGCGAGTACTCATTGGCATCCAGATGCCTCGGTACTCCGACTTCCAGAATAGTATCAAAGAACATCATGCCTTTCCTTACGTCGGTCATCGTAACCATACTGGCAACGGAACTTCCTTCATACATTTCCATGGAAGTTTTCCTCTCATACATAGGCGTAGGTCTGTCGGCAAACGTAGCATCCCTTGGACGTATGATCCAGGAAGCTCAGACAGCGTTCCTTACCTATTGGTGGGAGTTCTGGCCGCCTGTATTCATCGCAGCCGTTTTGACTATCATTCTTTACGTTCTCGGTCAGAACCTTGCTGACGCAACGGATCCGAGAACCCATATGTAGGAGGTAAGACTATGGCAGAAGAAAAGAAAGTTTTACTCTCCTTAAAGGATGTTGAAGTAAAGTTCAACGTAAGAGGCAGGATACTTACAGCCATACGCAGAGTATCCCTGGATATCTATGAGAACGAGTCCATCGCCATCGTAGGTGAGTCCGGCTCCGGCAAGTCAGTTCTTACCAAGACCTTTGCCGGCATGCTCGACTCTAACGGATTCATTTCCAACGGATCCATCATCTTCTATGACGACGAGCTTTCCGAAACAAATATCGAGCTCAACGACGAGAACAAAAAACTTCTCACAAAGCTCAACGATACTCTCAACAAGTACTCTACCTTCGAAAGAGGCGCAACAGAACTCAACGAGATCGAAGATCTCAAACTCCAGCGCCAGCGCGCTCAGGCACTTACTGAGTACGAAGAAGAGCAGTACGACACGAAAGTCAAGGCTCTTTCCGACGGCATAGTCGACAAGGAGAACTTCATCCAGACTCTGGACAGAAAGAATCCCGATGACGTTGCCCTAATGGAAAAGCTCACCCAGGAGCAGAGAGAACTGGAAGCTGAAAGAGCAGCTCTCCTCAAAGAGAGAGAAGACATCGTAAATACCCGAAAGGCAAACTACAAGGCAGACCCGTCTCTTGGAGCCAACATAGACAACAGGATCAAGGAACTTACGGCATTGCGCAAGCAAAAGATCGCAACTCCTGACGATCCTTCCAATCCCGAAGGTCTGTCAAAGGAAGTCATCGAAAGAAACAAGATACTCGCTTACGAGTACCTCCTTTCCATCGGCCGTTTCCACAAAGTCAAGCGCCAGAGATTCATCCGCAGGATCAACGCAGCATTCAAAGCCGCCATGGAACACGGAGAAGACCTCAGTGACCTCTCAGTCGTAAGGAACGTGTTCGAAGACGTGACTTTCCTTGTTGAGTACAAGGGCATAGACGAGGCTACCAACACCCTTAAGGGCTATGCCATCACCGACTGCACCAAGGTCAAGAACGACGAAGACTGGCAGCAGATCAGAGGACGCAGGATCGCCACTGTATTCCAGGATCCTATGACCTCTCTTAACCCTGTCATCACCATAGGCGAGCAGATCATGACGGTCATCCTCAAGCACCAGAAGTGCTCAAGGGAAGAAGCCAAGGCCAGGACTCTCGATATCATGGCGAAGGTAGGTATCCCCGAACCGGAAGAGAGATTCGACGATTATCCCTTCCAGTATTCCGGCGGTATGAGGCAGAGGATAGTTATAGCTATCGCTCTTTCCTGCCAGCCCAAGATCCTCATCTGCGACGAGCCTACAACAGCTCTGGACGTTACCATCCAGGCTCAGATCATCAGGCTCATCAAGGATCTTCAGAAAGATCTGGGATTCACCACCGTATACATCACCCACGACCTGGGCGTAGTTGCAAACGTTGCCGAAAGAGTAGCAGTGCTTTACGGCGGACAGATAGTGGAGTACGGAACCATAGAAGACGTCTTCTACGATCCGAGACACCCCTACACATGGGCTCTGCTTTCATCCATGCCGCAGCTTGCCGAAAGAGGGACGGAGATGTTCTCTATCCCCGGCACACCGCCTTCACTTTACAACAAGATCGTAGGCGATGCCTTTGCTCCGAGAAACAAGTACGCCATGGAGATAGATATGGTAAAGGAACCGCCTATGTTCAAGGTATCCGATACCCACTATGCAAAGACATGGCTCCTCGATCCGAGAGCGCCTAAGGTGGAAAAACCTGCAAACATCCGGAATCTTCACGAGAAGATGAAAGCTACCATAGTAGATTTCGACGCGTAGAAAGGAGAGAATAAAATGGATTATACAAACAAAGAGCCTCTTCTTTCACTGAAGGACGTCGACATTTCGTTCAAGAACGGAAAGAATGTATTCAAGGCCGTACAGGACGTAAGCTTTGATATCTATGAAGGCGAGACCGTATCTCTGGTAGGCGAATCAGGATCCGGCAAGACCACCATAGGAAGAGCAATAGTAAGGGTAAATCCTCTGTCCAAAGGCGAGATAACCTACAGAGGCAAGAGGATCTCAGGTAAGCTTTCAAAGGCTGAAGACAGAGACGTAGTCCGCAAGATCCAGATGATATTCCAGGATCCTGCCGCATCCCTCAACGAAAGAGCTACCATCGAATACATAATCTCAGAAGGTCTATATAACTTCCATCTTTTCGAAGATGAAAAAGACCGTATGCAAAAGGTCGAGAAGATCATAGAAGACGTAGGTCTTCTCCCCGAGCACCTTACGAGATACCCCCACGAGTTCTCCGGCGGACAGCGCCAGAGAGTCGGTATAGCCCGTTCCATAGTCATGGAACCGGAATTCATCGTAGCAGACGAGCCTATCTCGGCTCTCGATGTATCCATTCGTGCTCAGATCCTGAACCTTCTTAAGAAGTTCCAGGACGAGAAGGGGATAACCTATCTCTTCATAGCTCACGACCTTTCAGTCGTAAGGTACATCTCAGACAGGATCGTCGTCATATACAAGGGACGCATCATGGAGATCGCGGAAACTGAAGAGCTCTTCAATCATCCGCTTCATCCCTATACCAAGTCCCTCATGTCGGCCATTCCTGTTCCGGATCCCATCATCGAAAAGGAGAAATCCCTCTTCGTATACGAGCCGGAAAAGATGCACGACTACTCAGAGGAAAAGCCGTCTCTTGTCGACATAGGCGGAGGACATTTCGTCTACGGCAGCCCCTCTGAGATAGAGAAGTACAAGGCAGTCAGATTTAGTTAATTGGAACTACAAGACATTTGCAAAATATGATAAAATATAGGCAGCCGTGGAGGCTGCCTATATTTTTGTACTCAATATACATTCCATGCAGGAAAACTAAGACATATATGAAAAAAGAACAGGAAACCATAGTCATAAGCAATAAGCACCTGCCCTTGAGGATAGCGCTCTTCGTCGCTGCCCTTGCGCTGGCCATTTTTGCTTTTTCCAAAGCCATAACGAACCTCGGCATACATGAGGAAGGTTACTATACAATACAGGCTGCATCGGACAAGGAGGCTGCCAACTACACTTCCGGCATAGAGCTTAGCTACCATATAAAGGGCGAAAGCGTAGGAGAGATGAGGGAGCTTTACAGAGGCGTGACCAACGAATACACCTCCATCCTTGCAAGGGCATACAAGCTTCTCGATAATACGGCGTCCTACGAAGGCTACAACAACCTGGCATATATCTATCAGCATCAGGGAGAAAAAATCGTTCTGAGCGAAGAACTCTTCGGTATCCTTGATGATGCATACAAAAAGACCCTTGAACAAAGGGGCTTCAATATGTTTGCGGGAGCTCTCTACAAAGAGTGGTCCGACATAGTCTATTCCTACGATCACGAAGAAATAGATCCTTCAGTCAACGAAGAAGAAGCTTCCAGAATAGCCAAAATCGCCGCTCTCGTAAACGATCTGTCCAATTTCGAACTGGTCCTCGACAAGGCTGAAAAGTCTGTCATTTTCAAAGTTTCAGACGAATATGAGGAGGCTGCAGAGCAGCTCGGTATCGAGGTGCCGGCTCTTGATCTTAACCTCATGAAATACGCTTACATGATGGAGATGATAAGGGCTCACTTTGAGGCAGCGGGACTTACGGACGGCATACTCACCAGTGACAACGGGCTCCTTTCCGGCCAGTATTCCCTGGTCATAAATATGGAGGACGTTCCTTTGTCTTACCCCGTATACGGGCTGGATGATGACGGTAAGGTGTACAAAATGCCGGACGCCAGCATGGACGGCAAGTTTTCCCTTGCAGCATTCCGTTCCTTCCCCATGACTGATGAGGACCTTTCGGCATACACCGTCACGGACGCAGACGGCAATGTCCATTACAGACATATGTACTTCTCGGTGAAGACGGGATTTCATACGGAGATGATCTCCATGGATTACTGCTTTGCTCTTTCGAGATCTATCACGGACGCAGCCTACGCAAACCTCTGCATCAATTCGGTAGAGACTTATGAAGAAATGAAAAAGGACAACAAACTTGCCGACCATCTCATTAGGCGCGTTACTGAAACGCGATTCGAAGAAGATCAATAAAGATTATTTATATAACGGAGGCCTTTTATGAAACTCAATTACAAAAGAACCTTTTTAGTGGGATTTGCGTTCCTATCCATCTGCGCATTCTGGCAGATGTACGACGCCATCGTTCCGCTCATCCTGACAGGGACATTCAAACTCAACGAATCAGTATCGGGATTCATCATGTCCCTCGACAACATAGTGGCATTGTTCCTGCTCCCGATCTTCGGAAGTATTTCGGACAAGATCAAACCCACCAAACTGGGGAAGAGAACTCCGTTCATACTGTTCGGGACCATAGCAGCTGTCATACTTCTTGAGCTGCTGCCCATATTCGACAACAAATATGCAGTCGCTCCCAATAAGACCCTGCTGGTGGCATTCGTAGCATGCCTTGGACTCGTTATCCTGTCCATGGGTACTTACAGGTCTCCTGCAGTCGCTCTTATGCCTGACGTCACCCCCAAGCCCTTAAGATCCATGGCTAACGCCATCATCAACCTCATGGGCGCCGTTGGAGGCATACTCTACCTCATCATCACAGCTGTGATGTATCCAAAGTCAAAGACAGAAGGCCTTGAGCACGTAAACTATCAGCCCCTTTTCATCATAGTGGGAGGCATCATGGTAGTATCCGTTGCGCTCCTTCTCCTCACCATCAAGGAAAACAAACTGGTGGCGGAGAACAAGGAACTTGAAGCTCAGCATCCCGAATGGAACCTTGCAGAAGAGGACAATTCAGGACACGAAGTCCTTCCCAAGGAAGTAAAGAAGAGCCTTGCTTTCCTTTTGGCATCCATAGCCCTTTGGTTTATCGGATACAACGGAGTCACAACCTGGTTCACGAAGTATGTGGCCTCAGTCATGGGTTCAGGTATAGGTAAAGCATCCCTTTACCTTACAGTAGCAACGGGCGGAGCCATAATCTCATACATTCCCATCGGAAAACTCGCTCAGAAATTCGGAAGGAAAAAGACCATCATGGCCGGAACCATACTTCTTTCCTCATGTTTCGCAGCAGGTTACTTCATCACCACCAGCGCCAAGAACGTGACCACCGTCATGTACGTAGTGTTCGCCCTTGTAGGCCTTGCCTGGGCTGCCATAAACGTCAACTCCCTGCCGATGGTAGTTGAGATGTGCAAAGGCTCAGACATAGGCAAATTCACAGGATACTATTACACAGCTTCCATGACCGCTCAAATAGTCACTCCGACCCTTGTCGGAACTCTCATGAGAGTCATAGACTACCGCATCCTCTTCCCCTATGCGGCGCTCTTTGTTGCCTGCTCCTTCGTCACCATGTGCTTCGTAAAGCACGGCGATGCTAAAGTTGAAGCGAAGAAAGGCCTTGAAGCCTTCGAGGACATGGACGACTGATGGAAAGAAAAGAAAAACTTGAAGTTTTAAGATCATTCAAATACACACACAGAGGGTACCACGACAAACCCCATATCCCTGAAAACTCCATGGCAGCCTTCATGCGCACCAAGGAAAGGGGATGGGGATCAGAGATGGATATACGTCTCATGAAAGACGGAAACCTCGGTATATCCCATGACTCAAACCTCAAAAGAGTCACAGGATTCGACGTGCACATCGAAGACCTTACAAAAGAAGATCTGGGTAAATACTATCTCGAGGAGAGCGAAGAACACGTTCCTCTCTTCGAGGATCTCCTGGAGCTTAGGATCCCTCTCATAGTGGAACTCAAAGTCGAAAACGGCAACTACAAAGAGCTTTCAGAAGCCGCCTGGGAAAGACTCAAAGATTACGATGCTCCTTACTGCATCGAGTCCTTTGACCCAAGAGTAGTCCTCTGGTTCAAAAAGAACCACCCGGAGGTCATCAGAGGACAGCTTGCTCAAGACTATTCGAAAGAAGCTCAGGTCCATGTCAGCGGCCTCATGAAGACCATGCTCAGAGACCTCTGGTTCAACCCCATCATAAAGCCCGACTTCGTAGCCTACAGATTCTCCGACAGACAAAACAAGTACCTGAGGAGATACGTAAGAAAAGGCGGCCAGGAAGTGAGTTGGACCATAAGGACTAAAGAGGATTATGATACCGCCGTCAAAGACGGCAGCATCCCCATCTT
>JAFZSM010000090.1 GCA_017619385.1 Bacillota bacterium | reverse complement strand
GGTCCCAGGCTGAATTTCTTCCGAAGCCACATGCCCAGAAGACAAAGCAAAACGGGCGGAACGACTATGGTGAAGCCCATCTGCCCGTATACCGATATGTAGTTCAGAGCTTCCCTGAGCCACTTTCTGTCTATTTTAAGCATTATTCTTTATCCGTTTTAAGAACGTCTATGGTAACGCCTGCCTCTTTGAGCATGGCTTCTCCAAGCTCATCGGGATAGGGCTCTGCTATGACTACTCTTTTGATGCCTGCATTTATGATCATCTTGGAACATATGGAGCAAGGCTGGGTGGTGCAGTAAAGGACGCTGCCGCCTATGTTCTGGCCCAATGTCGCCGCCTGTATGATGGCGTTCTGCTCTGCGTGAAGTCCGCGGCAGAGCTCCGCTCTTTGCCCCGAAGGAACTCCGAGCTGCTGCCTTAAGCACCCTGTCTCCTCGCAATGGGTGATGCCCTGAGGGGTCCCGTTGTACCCTGTAGCCATGATGCGGTTATCCTTGACTATGACAGCGCCCACGCCCCTTCTCAGGCATGTGGAACGGGTCCTTGCAAGATTAGCAAATTCCATAAAGTATTCATCCCAGTCCGGTCTGTCCATATCCGATACCTCCGTAAACCCGCAATACTGTATATGATCAAAAAAACACTTCGTCTAAATAAAGGCCCTGAGGGGGAGCCGTATGCCCGGCTTTTTGCCTGTCACAGGAATCGATGGTCTCTTTGAGAGACAAAGGCGTTCTCTTCCCGAGTCCCACTTCTACCAAGGTGCCCACTATTATCCTCACCATGTTGTAGAGGAATCCGTTTCCGGAAATCGAAATGAGTATATCTTTGTCATCGCCTGAGACCGTCAGGTCGTAAACGGTCCTGACAGTGCTTTCCTTCGGGCTTCCTGCCGACTGAAAACAGGCAAAGTCATGTTCACCGGTAATGTATGCCGCAGCTTCTGACATAGCTTTTATATCAAGGCTTTTCGAGACCTGATAACAGTAGTTCCTCAGAAACACGTCGGGCTCCCGGCCGTGCTTTATCCTGTATATGTATCTCTTGCCCTTCGAAGAAAACCTGGCGTGAAAAACTTCGGGCATCTCCTTTGCTTCGATGATGCGTATTTCACCTATGCCCTCGAGCCTGTCCTTTGCAAGGGCATTGTTCATGGCTCTTGCGAGGTTTTCCACCGGTATCTGTATATCCGATCTGAAACTTGCGCACTGGCCAAGAGCGTGGACTCCCGCATCAGTTCTTGAGGTCCCGTCCAGTTTTATGTCAAGGCCTGTCATGCTTTTAAGGACTGACTCCAGTTCTCCGCAGACCGTCCTGCTTCCGGGCTGTCTTTGCCAGCCGCTAAAACCGGTCCCGTCATATGCTATTTTCAGAAGGATGTTTTTCATCAGTTGAAGGCGTCGATGTATCCGAAGCCCGGCTCTATGACTCTCTTGCCGGACACGGTCATGACTCCGCAAAGTATGTTTCCGTCAACGTTTTGCTTGTATGAAACGTAGCCGTTGCTTATGGCAATGAAGGGACAACCGTCTATGCCTTCGCATTTTTCGGCGGTCATACAGATATACGGGTACTCGTTCTGGTCTATGATGATCCAGTAACCGTCTTTCTTTACGGCGGCTCTTCCCTCGCAGAAAGCTCCTTTGTTTCCGCTGACATCGATGTTGGACGATTTCATTGCAGTTACATCGTCAAACACCGATTCTATCTTGTACTCTCCGGTCTCGTCTATGAAACCCCAGTATCTGCCGTCGAATACGGCTGCAAGGCCTTCCGAGAAGGGCAGCGCCTTCTGATACTGGAAGGGCACGACCGTATTTCCGTCCTGGTCGAGGTAACCCCAGAAACCCTTGTCGTTGCAGGCAAGATAAAGACTTCCCTCGCAATGCTTGAGGAATCTGTATTTAACTTCGATCCGGGTCTTTCCGTCCATACCGCAAAGACCGTAGAGGTTGTCCGTGGTCTTGACTATGACGTTGCCGTTTTCATCCACACCCGATGCGTCTGCATCAAGGCCTGCCGGAAGAGTGGCGATGATCTTTCCGCTTTTGTCTATGATGTATGCCGACTCCTGGTCGAGCCAGTCGTTGCAGTTCGCATTCTTCTGGCGCATGACCACCGCATATCCGTTGCTGAAGGGTGTGGCGAGGCCGAAGAATCCGTAGTTCGCATACCATCTCCAGTCTATGGTAGGAAGTCCGTTCGCATTTATGGCCGTGAGGAAATTGATATCCAGGTATACATATTTCTGCAGTGCGCCGTTTGCAAGGGAAAGCACAAGGAGCCCGTCGGAGAAATGATTGCTCTCGGCTATCTGATTGTTACCGTATGTGCTGTATACTTTGCGCCCGTTTCTGTCTATGTACTCATAACAAGAATAGCTGTTGAGTATGAGCCCGTAGTCTCCGCTGAACGCCACGGTCGCGGAATACTTCGGCGCTATGACCCATTCGCCCAGGATGTTGATGAATCCGTACTGACCCGTCTCACTGTCGCGGGCAGGGGCAAGGAGCCCCGTATCCCTTACGCTGATGACCTCAGGCTCCTGACCGGATATGTATTCGATAGCTTCGTCTATGTCGAAGCTTTCCGGTATCACAGGTCCGTCGTCCTTTTCGATGGAGATGTCACAAGCGCAGCAAGAAAGCAGTATCACTAATATGAGAAACAGCGATGTAAGTTTTTTCATCCGTAAGAATTAACCTTTCTTGTAGGAACTCTTGAGCCCTACTATTTGGTTGAATACAGGTGCGCCGTCCTTGCTGAGCACCGTATCCGCAATATAGTATCCCAGCCTGAAGAACTGGAACCTTTCACCCGCTTTGGCCTCTTTCAGGCTTCCTTCCGCCTTAGCCGTAAGTTCGGTCTTGGAATCGGGATTGAATTCGTTTTTGCCGGTCTCTTCATTTGGAAGAGCAAGCAGTCCGTACTGGCGCACGGGAACATCTATGCAGTCGTCCTCGCAGACCCAGTGTATGGTACCTTTGACCTTTCTTGAGTCAGCTCCCGGGGTCCCCGATTTGGTGTCGGGGTCGTAGGTGCAAAGGACCTCGGTGACATTGCCCTTTTCGTCTTTCACAACGCCCGTGCAGGTCATGAAATATGCTCCCTTGAGGCGGACTTCATTGCCGGGGTAGAGCCTGAAGTACTTCTTCTCCGGGATCTCCATGAAGTCGTCTCTTTCGATAAAGAGATGCTTTCCGAAGACCATCTCCCTGGTGCCCATGCCCTCTACGGTCTGGCTGTTCTCAAGGGTGAGCATCTCAGTTTTGCCCTCGGGATAATTGGTGATGGTGAGCTTTACCGGATCGAGTATTACAAAGCGGCTCTCCACTTTGTCCTTAAGGTCGTCTCTTACGAAATACTCGAGCTGATCCATACCGATCTCGCTGTTGGCCTTTGCCACGCCTATGGCGTCGCAGAAAGCCTTGAGAGCCTCCGGTGTATAGCCGCGGCGTCTCATGCCTGCTATGGTGCAAAGGCGGGGGTCGTCAAAGCCTTCAACGAGCCCTGCGTTGACGAGCTTTATGATGTTTCTCTTGCTCATGATGGTATTGGAGAGATTGAGTTTTGCAAACTCGATCTGCTGAGGAGGTTCGGGCCAGTCAAGGCTCTCAAGGACCCAGTTGTAGAAGGGTCTGTGATCCTCGAACTCCAAAGTGCAAAGAGAGTGGGTTATGCCTTCGATGGCGTCTTCCAGAGGATGGGCAAAATCGTACATAGGATAGATGCACCACTTGTCTCCGGTGTTCTGATGGCTCATATGAAGGACCCTGTATATGACCGGGTCTCTCATGTTGATGTTGGGGCTTGCCATATCTATCCTGGCTCTGATGCACATCTCTCCGTCAGC
>JAFZSM010000089.1 GCA_017619385.1 Bacillota bacterium | reverse complement strand
CCGGGCAACCACGATTTCAATATAGATGGCTGCAGGTCGTATTTTGACGATACCCCTCACGGTGAGAACACGGTGAGCGGGCCTGAATTCTGCGAAATATACGCAGATTACGGTTACGGGAATGCGTTGAGCCGGGACGAAGAAAGTTACAGCTATATCTCTGAGATAAACGATAAACTCTGGGCTGTCATGCTGGACACGACCCTGTGCAAATACAACGAAGAAGTAGGCCTCAACACCATGGGAGGCGTCATTTGGGACGAGACTCTCGAGTGGCTACGCCCCTATCTTGAGGAGGCAAAAGAAAAGGGCATAACCGTCATAGGCTTCAGCCATCACAATCTGTTTGTCCACAACGAAAGATTCACCGACAACTATGTCATGTATGATTCTGAGTCCCTGGAGGCTCTGTATAAGGAATACGGCGTAAAACTCCACCTTTCGGGCCACATGCACATTCAGCACATCGCATCAAAAGACGGCATATATGATATTGCCCAAGGAGGATTGCTCGACTACGGAAACAGGATAAGCAGGATCGACGTGTACGATAACTGCATGGAGTATTCCAGGATACAGATAGGAGATATCAGCGACTATTCCATAGGGGTCTTCTGCGATAAGTACATGGGTAAAAACCTTTCAAGATATGAGGAGATGTACGGAGATAAGGCGGAAGAAGTCCATCTGCTGGCGAGCCTTCTCAACGCCTACTATTTCGACGGTGACTACGTAAGGATCAATGAAACGCTGAGGCAAAGGTCGGAAGCCGTCACTTTGCTCAAAAAGAACGAAAAGGATTCGTATCTTGAGACTATACTGAAAGTGGAGAATAAAGATCAGAATTACCTGTTGATCAAAAAATGATATCCAAAAGCATAACAATAACGGCCCTCGCGGGCCGTTTTCAATTGCATTTAAGTATCAAGTTCGCTGAGCATGGCAGATCCTATGATGAGCACTGCTCCGACTATGTTGAGCACGCTTAAGGGCTCCTTCAGAAGGAGAGCAGAAAAAAGAAGTGCTGACACTGGATCTATGTAGCTGAGCACCGCTATGGTCTGCATGCGCATCCCGTCCATGCTCCCGAAATACATGGTGTAGGCTATGCCCGTGTGCACTATGCCTAAAACGAAGAGAAGTATCACGGCGGCGGGACTGAATTCCTTTGCCGCAAACCCTTCTGTCAGGAGAAGATAAGGAAGCATGACCATTCCTGCGGAAAGAAGGAGCACCGTAGTCCTTTGATAGGGGTCTATGCCGGGTATCTTCTTGTTCATGATCACAACGGATGCATAAAACAATGCTGCCCCGAGCCCCAGGAAAACTCCTTTGGGATCTGCGCCTTGGGCCCCGCTGTTTACTGCTCCTGATACGAGGACCATACCGATTATGGACAGGGCTGCGCAAAGAGCCTTCTTGCCCGTCAGTTTTTCTTTGAAGATGACAGGCGAAAGGAGCACCACTATAGTGGGCTGCATATAGTAGCAAAGGGTCGCGACAGCCACCGTGGTATGGTTATATGCTTCAAAGAGCAATATCCAGTTGATGCCTATCATGGCGCCGGTGATCACGAGGCGCACAAAAACGCTTGGAGGCAATTTGTCTCTTTCTTTTTTTCTCAGGCGCGAAAAAACAAGGAGAAAAATGCCGCCCAGGACTCCTCTTGAAAAAGCAAGGAGCGCAGAAGAAAGGGGTATATATCGCCTCAAGACCCCTATCGTTCCGAATATGAGCATAGATGAAATAAAAGTATATACAGATCTTCTGTCGTTATTTTTCCCGCTCATGGCTTTCGTGCCTTCGATGCTTAAGAAATAGCTTTTTGCTATTATACCAAATAATAGCAAATGTGACTACACTTCGCTGATACCGTGCTCGAATCGATACTTAAGGCCCTCTTCGGGAATGGACGTGGGATATTTCCCTTCGAAGCAGGCGCTGCAGTAGCCGTTGTCTCCCGCAAGGCACCAGAGCTTATCAGCAGGCAGATATCCCAAAGTGTCTGCTCCTATTATCTTCGCAGTCTCCTCCACCGTATGTTTGCAGGCGATAAGGTTGTCCTGAGAATCTATGTCGGTCCCGTAGTAGCAGGGGAACATGAAAGGCGGAGCCGAAATACGCATGTGTATCTCAGATGCCCCCGCTTCCCTCAAAAGCTCCACTATCTGAGTGGAAGTGGTCCCTCTCACTATGGAATCATCCACAAGGATTATCCTCTTCCCTGCGACCTCGCTTTTCACCACGGAGAGTTTTATCTTGACCTTGTCCATCCTGTCTCCCGGATCTATGAAGGTCCTCCCTATATATTTGTTCTTTATGAGGCCTATGCCGTAGGGTATCCCGGAATACCTGCTGTAGCCAAGAGCCGCATCGAGGCCTGAGTCCGGCACACCTATGACAAGGTCAGCCTCTGCGGGATGTGTCCTGGCCAGTATTTCTCCGGCCCTGATCCTTGCATTGTGGACGGATATCCCGTCGACTACCGAATCGGGTCTTGAGAAGTATATGTATTCGAAAACACAGAGGCTTTTCTGCTCGAAACCGCAGTGCTCCCTTATGGACTTTACGCCTTCCTTGCTGAAGACTATTATCTCACCGGGTTCCACGTCCCTGATGAAGGACGCCCCCACGGCTGCTATGGCGCAGCTTTCAGAGGCCACTATATACGTCCCGTCTTCCATCTGCCCGTAGCACAAAGGTCTGAAACCCTTCGGATCTCTTGCGCAGATCAGTTTCTGATACGACATGAGTATGAGGGAATAGGCCCCTTCTATGGTATACATGGCTCGGCACAAAGCCTCTTCGATGGAAGAGCATTGCAGCCTTTCTCCTGTAACGATATAGGCTATGGTCTCCGTGTCGCTGGTGGTATGGAATATGGCTCCGGAAAGTTCCAATCCGGATCTTAATCTGTCCCCGTTTGAAAGGTTTCCGTTGTGGGCCAGAGCCATGTATCCTTTCTGGTGATTGACCTCTATGGGCTGGCAGTTGCTCCTGTTTCCGGCTCCCGTGGTACCGTAACGCACGTGAGCCACCGCCATGTTGCCCTTCGGGAAGGATGCCAGCACCTCCTTGGAAAATACGTCGTTGACAAGACCTATGTCCTTGTGGGAACAGAACACTCCGTCGCCTCCGACCACTATCCCGCAGCTTTCCTGTCCGCGGTGCTGAAGGGCGTAAAGACCGTAATATGAAATTCCCGCCGCGTCTACGGGTCTTGTCGAAAATACTCCGAAGACCCCGCATTCTTCATGTAAGCTCAAATGTTTTCCTCTAATCTCTTCATTATTTCCTGATACGCTTCCTCGACTCCTCCAAGGTCCCTGCGGAATCTGTCTTTGTCGAGCTTTTCTCCTGTCTTGCTGTCCCAGAGCCTGCTGGTATCGGGGCTTATCTCGTCAGCCAGCACTATGCTGCCATCAGAGAGCCTTCCGAACTCCAGCTTGAAATCCACCAGCGTGACTCCGCAGCCCTTCCAGAAAGCCTTGAGCTCCTCGTTGATGCGGAAAGAATAGTCCTTGATGGTTTCTATCTCTTCCTCCGTCGCCAGCTTAAGGGCCCTGGCATGGTAGGTATTCAGCAGAGGATCTCCCAAGGCATCATTTTTGTATGAGAATTCTATGGTGGGGGAATCGAAAACTATACCTTCCTCAACGCCGTAGCGCTGGGAAAAAGAACCCGCCGAAATATTCCTGATTATGACTTCCAGGGGGACTATGGAGACCCTTTTCACCAGAGTTTCCCTCTCGGACAGCTCCTCTACGTAGTGAGTCGGGATGCCGGCCCTTTCAAGTCGCTTCATCAGAGCATTGCTCATGCGGTTGTTGATGACCCCTTTTCCCGAGATCGTTCCTTTCTTAAGGCCGTTGAAAGCAGTGGCGTCGTCTTTGTATTCCACGATCAGCTGCTCCGGATCCTCCGTAGTCCAGACCTTTTTGGCCTTTCCTTCATAGATCATTTCTTTTTTCATTTATGTACCTCTTTTCTGCTTTTTTGCAGTTATTCAACATCCTGGAGCGCAGCGACGTTCTCCTCGCCGGTGCGTACCTTCACTACACGGCTCACGTTGTAGACAAAGATCTTTCCGTCACCTATGTGACCTGTGTAAAGGGCTCTCTTTGCCGCATCTATGACGTCCTGCACCGGTATCTTCGATACCACCACGTCGACTTCTACCTTTGGAAGAAGGGTCGAGTCTACAGTGGCTCCCCTGTACTTTTCAGTGGAACCTCTCTGTACTCCGCAGCCCATGACCTGGGTCATGGTCATGCCCGTAACGCCCAGTTCGTTGAGAGCCTTCTTAAGAGCATCGAACTTGGCCAGCTTGCATATGATGACCACTTTGTGCATGCCTGTATCGAACTCGGGAGCCAGGGGAGCTTCAGCAGCAACGGTTACCGCCGCATTCCTCTTGGCCTCGCTGGCTTCGTCGTACTCTCCTACGCCGAGGTCCGTGTTCTCGTTGACGTCCACGGTCAAGGTGTTGGAGATATCCATGATGCTGAACCCGGAGTATGCGGATGTAAGACCATGCTCCGAAGAATCAAGACCCATGATTTCCTCTTCCTCCGTGACCCTGAGACCCACCAGTTTCTTTATTACGCTGTAGGCTATGGTGATAGTCACTGCAGTCCAGGCCGCAACGGACACAAGGCCGAGGATCTGAAGTCCCAGAGTGTGGAATCCGCCGCCGTAGAAAAGGCCTACGACTCCGGTGTCTTCGTTTCCCGGAGCGGAAGGCGTTGCAAAAAGTCCTACGGCAAGAGTTCCCCACATGCCGTTCATCATGTGGACGGCAACAGCTCCCACCGGGTCGTCCACCCTCAATTTATAGTCGAGGAACCACACGCCGAAGCATACGAGAAGGCCCGATACGAAACCTATGACTATGGCTCCTAAGCAGTCTGTCACGTCGCAGGGAGCGGTGATAGCCACAAGACCTGCAAGGGAAGCGTTAAGAGACATGGAAACGTCCGGTTTACCGTACTTCACCCATGTGAAGACCATGGTCACGCAGGTGGCCACCGCAGGGGCCACTGTGGTAGTAAGAAAGACTGAAGCCAGTTGCTCTTCAGAGGTTGCGGCAGCTCCGTTAAAGCCGTACCAGCCGAACCAGAGTATGAAACATCCAAGGGCCCCTATAGCCAGGTTGCTTCCGGGGAAAGCGTTGACCTCCGTTATCTTTCCATCCTTATCCTTTGAGAACTTGCCGATCCTGGGTCCCAGCATGGCCGCTCCGATGAGAGCTGAGATGCCGCCTACCATGTGAATGGCACAGGATCCTGCGAAATCGTGGAAGCCCATCCGGGCCAGCCAGCCTCCGCCCCAGATCCAGTGAGCTTCGATGGGGTAGATCAGAGCCGAGATCACGGCTGAATAAATGCAATATGCAAGGAACTTCGTCCTTTCAGCCATGGCTCCAGATACGATGGTAGCCGTAGTGGCGCAGAACACCAGGTTGAAAACGAAGTTTGAAAAATCAAAATCCGCATATGCGGTGAAGATATCGAAACCCGGTTTGCCTATGAAACCGAAGAGATCCTCTCCCATCAAAAATGAAAATCCGATGAGTATGAACACTACGGTCCCTATGCAGAAGTCCATAAGGTTCTTCATCAATATGTTTCCGGTGTTCTTGGCGCGGGTGAAGCCTGCCTCCACCATGGCAAAACCTGCCTGCATCCAGAAAACCAGTGCGGCTCCTATGAGGAACCAGATAGCAAAAATCGTCGTTGTCGAAGCCTCTGATACCAGACTTCTTATAGCTTCTTCTGTCATAGTTTTTTCTCCTTCCGGTAAAATATGATCTAAAAAATAAAAAGCGCTGCAGCGAAAACTCCGCCGCAGCGCCTTTGCTGCCGTTTCCTACATGTTGGTGTATCCCATGAGATACTCGTCTATTTCTCTGGCGCAATCCCGGCCCTCGGCTATGGCCCAGACCACCAGCGACTGGCCTCTGTGCATGTCACCTGCCGAAAAGACCTTTCCTGTTCCTACCCTGTATCTTCCCTCTTCGGTCATCACTATCCCCCGCCGGGTAAGCTCCGCTTTGAAAGCTTGTGCGGTATACTCTTCGCATCCCGTAAAGCCTGCGGCTATGATCAGGAGGTCGCAGCCAAGCTCTTCTTCGCTGCCCGGGACCTCCGACATCTTTCCGCCCGAAAAGTCGAGTCTTACGGTCCTTATGCCCTTGAGTCTGCCGCCTTCGGTGATCAGTTCTTTGACCGTGGTCTCATAGACCCTTGGGTCCTTTCCGAAGAGAGCTATGGCCTCCTGCTGTCCGTAATCCGTCTTGAGGACATTGGGCCATTCGGGCCAGGGGTTTCCAGGGTCTCTCTCCCCCGGAGGGGCGGGCATCATCTCAAGCTGCACTGCTGAGCTGCATCCGTGCCTTATACAAGTCGCCTGGCAGTCGTGTCCCGTGTCTCCGCCGCCGACTATGACCACCCTTTTATCCTTTGCCGATATATATGTGCCTTCCTCAAGGCCGCTTTCAAGAAGGCTCTTCGTAGTGGACTTAAGAAAGTCTACGGCAAAATGCACTCCTTCTGTTTTATCAATGCCGTCCACGGCAAGGGACCTTGCTTTCTTTGCTCCGCAGCAGAGTGCTACGGCATCGTAGCCTGAAAGGAGCTCTTCTGCGCTTACGTCAACGCCGACGTTCACGCCTGTCAGGAAGATGATGCCTTCTTCCTCCATAAGCTTTCTCCTCCTTTCAATGACGCTCTTATCGAGCTTCATATTAGGGATGCCGTACATCATAAGTCCGCCTATACGGTCGTCTCTTTCGTAAACTGTCACGCTGTGGCCCCTGTGGTTGAGCTGATCGGCTACGGCAAGTCCGGAAGGACCGCTGCCCACTACTGCTACCTTTTTTCCGCTCCTGACCTTCGGGATCCTGGGGGTCATGAGCCCCTGGCTGAAGGCCGACTCTATGAGGTAGAGCTCGTTGTTATGTACCGTCACAGGCTCGCTGTCCAAACCGCATATGCAGGCTTTCTCGCAAAGAGCCGGGCAGACCCTGCCGGTGAACTCCGGGAAGTTGCTGGTCTTGAGCAGTCTTGAAAGGGCATGCGCTATGTGACCCCTGTAGATCTCATCGTTCCACTCTGGGATGAGGTTGTGAAGGGGACAGCCCGTGACCATGCCTTTTAAGCTTATGGCCGACTGGCACATGGGCACTCCGCAGTTCATACACCTTGCGCCTTGCTCCTTCCTCTTTTCAGCGTCCAATGCCCTGTGGAATTCGCTGTAGTTTTTTATGCGCTCCTTCGCAGGAACCGTTTCGTCTTCACATCTTGTATATTCCAAAAATCCCGTAGGTTTTCCCATGTCTAGACGCTTTCCTTTCCGGTTATTTCATCGAATGCCTCGAGCACAGCCTTCTCGTGAGGTATGCCCTGTTCTTCGAACCTGCCTATGGCGCTCAATATCTTCTTGTAGTCGTGGGGAACTATCTTCTTGAAGTGAGGAAGGTATTCGCCGAAGTTTTCCAATATCTCCGTCCCCAGCTCTGACCCCGTTTCCTTCACGTAGTCCTCCAGTATCTCTTTCAGTTCCTCGATATCGTACTTTTCCGAGAGCTCCTCTGAAGATACCATTTCCTTGTTTATCTTTTTGTAAAGCCCGTGATCAAGGTCAAGGACATAGGCTATGCCGCCGCTCATGCCGGCAGCGAAGTTTTTGCCCACAGCACCAAGGATCACAGCCCGTCCTCCTGTCATGTATTCAAGACCGTGATCTCCGCAGCCTTCGGCTACGGCGACCGCCCCTGAATTCCTGACGCAGAACCTCTCTCCTGCGACTCCGCATATATATGCCTTGCCGCCTGTAGCCCCGTAGAGAGCCACGTTTCCTATGATAATGTTCTCGCTTGCTTTGAACTTTGCTTTCTTCGGAGGTACGACTATTATCTTTCCTCCCGAAAGCCCCTTTCCAAGGCCGTCGTTTGCGTCTCCCTCGAGCCTTAAAGTAAGACCTTTCGGAATGAAAGCTCCGAAGGATTGTCCGGCTCCTCCCTTGCAGTCCACAAGGTAAGTATCGTCCTCAAGCTCCGGACCCAGTTTTTCGGTGATCACGGAACCCGTTATGGTACCCACCGCTCTGTCGGTGCTGCTGACCGCAATCTTTTCCTCATGCTTTTTCCCGCTTTCTATATATTCCTTGAAAGCCGGCAGGAGGACCGCTTCGTCCAATGCATCCTCCAGTCTGAAATCATATATATGAGCCGGATCGAAATGCCTTCCTTCAGCATTTGAATGATCCCTGTTAAGGATCTGCGTAAGGTCGACCATCTCCGCCCGCTTGGTTATCTGCTTATCCTTAAGTTTGAGACAATCGGTCCTTCCGACCATCTCGTCTACGGTCCTGAAACCAAGAGTCGCCATTATCTCTCTCAGTTCCTCCGCTATGAAAAGCATGAAGTTCATCACGTACTCGGGTCTGCCTCTGAAGCGCTTCCTAAGCTCTTCATTTTGAGTGGCTATGCCCATGGGGCAGGTGTCCATGCTGCAGACTCTCATCATGACGCAGCCCATGGTCACAAGAGGCGCCGTGGCAAAACCGAATTCCTCGGCTCCGAGAAGGCAGGCAATGGCCACGTCACGTCCGCTCATGAGCTTTCCGTCGGTCTGAAGTATGACTCTTTCCCTAAGTCCGCTCTCTATGAGGGTCCTGTGTGCTTCCGCAACGCCAAGTTCCCAGGGAAGACCCGCATTGTGTATGGAACTCTGAGGCGCCGCTCCCGTGCCCCCGTCGTAACCTGAAATGAGTATGGCTTGGGCTCCTGCCTTTGCCACGCCTGAGGCTATGGTGCCCACCCCGGCTTCCGATACCAGCTTGACAGATATGCGCGCCTTTCTGTTGGCGTTCTTAAGGTCGTATATGAGCTGGGCCAGATCCTCTATGGAATAGATATCGTGATGAGGCGGAGGCGATATGAGGGACACTCCGGGAGTGGAGTATCTGGTCTTCGCTATCCAGGGGTACACTTTCCTGCCGGGAAGATGCCCGCCCTCTCCGGGCTTTGCTCCCTGAGCCATTTTTATCTGTATCTCTTCGGCATTGAGAAGGTATTCGCTGGATACGCCGAATCTTCCCGAGGCCACCTGCTTTATGGCGCTGCTTTTTATGGTCCCGAACCTTTCGGGATCTTCCCCGCCTTCGCCTGTGTTGGATTTTCCGCCCAAGGTGTTCATTGCGATGGCGAGAGTCTCGTGAGCTTCCTTTGAAATGGAGCCGTAGCTCATGGCTCCGGTGCAGAACCTCTTAACTATCTCCGATGCAGGCTCCACCTCTTCGATGGGGACAGGTCCGTTCACGGAAACGAATGCAAGAAGCCCCCTTAGGGTATGCGGCCTTTCGTCGTCCACTATATCCGTGTATTCCTTGAACCTCTCGTAGCTTCCCAGGCGGCATGCCTGCTGAAGGGCTACGATGGTCTGCGGGTTATACAGGTGATCTTCTTTGTCGCTGCCGCTCCTTAAATTATGGAATCCCGTGCTGTCCAAAGACGTGTCTGTCATGAGACCCATGGGATCGAAAGCGTGATCGTGTCTGAACTTGATGCCCTCTTCGATCTCCGCAAGGCCTATACCGCCGACTCTGCTCACGGTACCCGTAAAGTAATCGTCGATGACTTCCTTTGAAAGGCCTATGGCCTCGAATATTCTCGCAGACTGATAGGACTGCAGGGTGGATATGCCCATTTTGGCAGCTGTCTTCACTATGCCGTAAAGTACGGCGTGGTTATAGTCATCGATGGCCGTATGATAATCCTTATCCAGTATCCCGCGGTCTATGAGTTCAGAGATGCACTCCTGGGCAAGGTAAGGATTGATGGCCCTTGCTCCGAATCCCAGGAGCGTCGCCATCTGGTGAACGTCTCTTGGCTCTCCGCTTTCGAGGATGATGGATACGGCTGTTCTCTTTTTCGTTCTGACAAGGTGCTGTTCCACTGAAGACACCGCAATGAGCGAAGGTATGGCCACGTGGTTTTCATCTATGCCCCTGTCTGAAAGTATGATTATGTTGCTTCCCTTGCTGCAGGCCCTGTCGACGCTGATAGACAGCTGCTCCAAAGCCTTTTTAAGGGATGTGTTGTTGTAATAGAGAAGTGATATGGTCTCAGCCTTAAGCCCCGGCCTGTCCAATGATTTGATCTTCAGAAGGTCCACTCCCGTAAGTATGGGATTGTTTACCTCCAGCACCCGGCAGTTTTCGCTTTTTTCCTGAAGAAGGTTGCCGTCGGACCCTATGTAAACGGTAGTGTCCGTCACTATCTCTTCCCTTAAAGAATCGATGGGCGGGTTGGTGACCTGGGCAAAGAGTTGTTTGAAATACGAGAAAAGGGGCTGATGCTTTTCCGAAAGCACCGCCAGGGGAACGTCGTGCCCCATGGAAGCCGTGGCTTCTATCCCGTCTGTGGCCATGGGAAGTATGACGCTTTTCACGTCTTCATAGGTGTAACCGAAGGCCTTGTAGAGCTTATCCCTCAGTTCCTGGCTGTGAGTGGGTATCTTCTTGTTCGGAATGCTGAGTTCCGAAAGGTGCAGAAGGTTCCTGTCTATCCACTCACCGTAAGGCTGCCTGGAAGCGTAATACTCTTTGCATTCCTCATCGGATATGATCCTCTTCTTTAAAGTGTCAACAAGGAGTATCCTTCCCGGCTGAAGCCTTGATTTTTTGACTATATGTTCAGGGGGCACGTCCAGTACCCCGACCTCTGACGACAGGATGAGCCTGCCGTCGTCGGTTATATAGTATCTTGACGGTCTTAAACCGTTTCTGTCCAGGGTGGCACCCAGGACGTCTCCGTCGGTGAAGAATATGGCCGCGGGACCGTCCCAGGGTTCCATCATGGTAGCATAGTAATGGTAAAAGTCTTTTTTCTTTTCCTCCATGAAATGATCGTGCTTCCACGGCTCGGGAATGGTCATCATGACCGCCAGAGGAAGATCGATGCCGTTCATGTACATGAACTCCAGAGTGTTGTCCAGCATCGCCGAATCCGATCCGCTCTTTTCGACTACGGGAAAGATCTTGTCAAGATCTGAGTCGCTCATGACGGGGGATTTTATGGTCTCTTCCCTTGCCAGCATCCTGTCTATGTTGCCCCTTATGGTGTTGATCTCGCCGTTGTGGGCTATCATCCTGTAGGGATGAGCCCTTTCCCAGCTGGGCGTGGTGTTGGTGGAGAACCTGGAGTGGACCATGGCAATGGCAGTCTCATAGCTTTTGCTTTGAAGGTCTTCGTAAAAAGCCCTCAGCTGTTTTACGAGGAACATGCCTTTGTATACCACCGTCCTGGAGGACAAAGACACGATATATGTGTCCTCCGAGCTTTGCTCGAATTCCCTTCTAAGGATGAAGAGCTTTCTGTCAAAGTCTATCCCTTTTGCGCAGCCTTCGGGTCTTGCTATGAAACACTGAGCTATGAAGGGCATGCAGTCTCTTGCAGCATCGCCCAAGATCTCGGGATGTACGGGCACTTCTCTCCATCCGAGGAACTTAAGACCGTTCTTGTCACATATGACCTCGAACATCCTCTTTGCAAAGGTCCTTTTGAGTTCGCTTTGAGGGAAGAAGAACATGCCTACGCCGTAGTCCCCCTGCCCGCCGAGCTTTATCCCTGTCTCCTCTGCTGCCGCTGAAAAGAAAGAATGTGAGATCTGGAGCAGTATACCCACTCCGTCTCCCACCTTTCCGCTGGCGTCTTTGCCTGCGCGGTGCTCCAGTTTTTCAACTATAGAAAGAGCGTCATCCAGAGCCTTTGAGTCCCTGTGACCGTCTATATTGACCACTGCGGCTATGCCGCAGGCATCTCTTTCTATATCGTCGTTGTACAGCATTCCGGACATCCGTATTTCTCCCGAATTCACCTGATCATTTCTGTTTACGCCTACTCAGAGAAAAGAAGATCTGAGTATACGGGGAAGGGCCAGTACTGCTCATCGACTAAAAGTTCGAGAGCGTCTGCCGACTTCCTTGCTTCAGCCATATCTGCTATGACAGTCTTATGATAATAGGCCATTGCCTTCCAGGGATCCTCCGGGACCTTGCTCATATCCTTGGCAAGCTTCTGGCACTGTTTCATGAGAGCGTCTGTAAGGACTGCAACCTCTTTGGATGTGTCTGTCTCATAAGCTGTCACGCATCCGGCAGCCTTAAGAGTCGCCATCCTGTCGCAAAGCTCAGCGGCGTATGCAGAGACTGCAGGGAGTATCTGCCTTCTTATCATGTCCAGCATGGTGTTGGCCTCTATGGCTACTCTTGCATTGTATGTATCCACGTGGATGAGAGCTCTTGCTTCGAACTCGCCTTCCGTGTAGACCCCGTTCTTGACGTAGAGGTCTATGGCCTTTTTATCAGCGTAGTGCGGAAGCGCATCCGCTGTGGAAACGAGGTTTGAAAGGCCTCTCTTTTCCGCTTCCTTGACCCATGAAGGATCGTAGCCGTTTCCGTTGAAGATGATCCTCTGGTGTTCCGTAAGGGTCTTTTTGATGAGCTTGTGAAGATCTGCGTTGAAGTTCTTTGACTTTTCCAGTTTATCCGCAAACTCCTTGAGCTCCTGGGCCATTATGGTGTTGAGAGCGATGTTAGGTCCTGAAATGGACTGGGATGAACCGAGCATACGGAACTCGAACTTGTTGCCCGTAAAGGCCATGGGAGATGTTCTGTTCCTGTCCGTATTGTCCTGCGGGATGGAAGGAAGAACGTCGATACCTATCTCTATCTTCTTGCTTCCACCGTCTTTATACGGCTTTCCTTTGATTATGGAATCAACTACCGCCTCCAGCTCGTCTCCGAGGAATATGGAGATGATGGCGGGAGGTGCTTCCTGAGCACCCAGCCTGTGGTCGTTTCCGGCCGATGCCACCGTGCAGCGAAGAGCATCCTGATACTCATCAACGCCTTTGATAAAAGCTGAGAGGAACAGAAGGAACTGAGCGTTCTGGCTGGGCGTGCTGCCGGGTTTGAGAAGGTTCTTTCCCGTATCCGTCCCTATGGACCAGTTGTCGTGCTTGCCCGATCCGTTGACTCCCGCAAAGGGCTTCTCGTGG
>JAFZSM010000088.1 GCA_017619385.1 Bacillota bacterium | reverse complement strand
GAGTGTTTTCGACTTTCGTTATCCTGTGAAGCCTGCTAATGACCGTTAATGCGGCAACTACCATGACCGCTATGACTACAAGGGCCATGATCACTGCAAGGCGCGGCTTTCTTTTCTTTTTTTTCTGAGGCGTAAGAACAGGAGAAGGGGACGGAGAAGGGGAAGTTTTCGCTGAAGCCTTCGTTTTTCCGACCTTTGCTCCGCATTCGGGGCAGAGTTCGCTCCCGTCGGGTATCCTTTTACCGCAGTTTCTGCAAATCATATCACTATCTACCATACCGCTGAAAGCGGTCCTTTCGTTTCACTTATATGCATATATTATACCTTCTCTTTCCCTTCTTCGCCATAGAAACGCTTTACTTATTCGTTATCTTGGTTCCTGTCTTTGTTGAGCCTCGTCCAGTTGACGAGGCCTATTATCGCCATGACCAGATAGATGCTTCGCTTCGTGAGGTAGACTGCATCGAAGTGGGCTATGTACATGCCCACAGTCACGATATCCGTGATGATCCACCAGATATACTGCTCTCTGTACCTTAGGAGCTCCAGCACTGTGGCGACTATACCTATGCTCAAAGTGAAGGCATCGAACCAGGCGACCTCTCCGCCTATCCTCACCAGTATCCAGTGATAAAGGACGGCAGATCCCATGACCACTGCAGTGCAGACCAGGTTTTGCATGGGCGTAAGCTTCTTTGCCTTGGTCTTGTGTACCAGGACTTCATCTCTGTGCTTCACCCAGAAGTGCCAGGAAATGAAGTTCATGGGAATGTAGAAGAGTATCTCAAGAGCCGCCGTGCCCCAGATATGCCAGTATATGAGATATACTGCATAGACCAGGGTATTGACCGTAGCGAACACGAAGTTGCTTATGCTGGCCTTTGCGCAGAAAAAGATGCAAAGCACCCCGCACACCGCGCTTATGAAGTTGATCACCGTAAGCCATGGCGGATTGCCGTCGGCCGCCCCTTGAGTGAAGCCTACGACCATGGCTCTTGCTGCAATGAAGATCATCACGGCACACATGAGCCATTCGTACCATTTGAGCTCTTTAAAGCTCCTTCCGATATTTCTGATCCCTATACCATCCATTTTTCTCTTTCCCCCTTGTTTTTCATCTCTCTTAAGAGCGTCCCGCTTATGGGATACTTTTCTCTTTTCGTGTCCACCAGCCTGCATGCTGCTTCCGGATAAGCCCTTTTAAAATACTCCCCGTAGGCCTCTTCACTGCCGTATACCGCATCAAGCCTTTCTCCCACTATGGCTCTGACCAAAGGAGTTTCGGCATCCCACTCCTCATCTCCTTTCAGATCCTTAAGTCCCGAGATATCGATCTCGCAGGGTATGAGCTCCGCCAGATCTTCGTATTTCCTGCTGAGCTTTTCCAGCTGCGCCATCCTGGACTCTACAGACAGCCAGGACCTTGGCATCTTTGCCAGGATCTCTTCTTCATCGATCCCTCCGTGAAACAGGATAACGTATACCTTTTCACACTCCATGCAGGCCGTTTTTATGCAGTACTCGTGCCCTTTGTGAAGCGGCATGAATTTGCCGCCGTACATCCCCGTTTTGTATCTTTTCATCCCCGTAAAAATAAAGCCTCAAGTTCTTACTTTCGGCTTCATTATACTGGTCATATTCTTTTGTTTTTCTCCCGGCGGGAGAAATATCAGCAGCAGACAGGTTCTTCTTCGTGACCTACCAGCTGCATGTTTATATCATAGAGGCTCCTGATACCGTTCTGCAGGCAGTAGGCGATGATTATGTCCTGCCTGTTGCTGCTCGAAAAGGTGAGCCCTGCAGACTCCATTAAGGCTTTGGTCTCCTCATAGCTCAGCTTCATGGTTATGGCTATGGCATAGATGGTGTTCTTCTTTGGCTGCTTGACGTTGCCGTTGATGATCTTGTTG
This sequence comes from Bacillota bacterium, assembly GCA_017619385.1. GTDB lineage: Bacteria > Bacillota > Clostridia > Peptostreptococcales > Anaerovoracaceae > RUG13409. Next base: position 7,860 of record JAFZSM010000088.1, on the reverse strand, counting down.
AAGGTCTTCGGTGACATATAAAGAGGATGGTACACCTCGGGATCCGAAAGCCCTCTCTCGTCCATGAGACGCCTAAGCATCTCGTGGAATTTTTCTTTCTTTCCGGCCAAAACCTGATCGAGACTTTTCTTTTCTTCTTCAGGCGCTTTAGATGAAAAGAAATTATCGGCTATATATCTGTCGAGATCTTTTAAAAGGGATTCAGACACCCTGTCTGATGATCCGAAATATATGGCCAATGTGACGTCAAGCTTTCCGTTCTCAAGATTCAGATATTCATTTATGGCGGATATGGCGATACCCAAAGCCTCCTCGATCGGATAGGCTAAAGTGCCCGCACAAATGAGGGGGAATGCCACGGTCCTGCAGCCAAGGCTCGCGGCAAGCCTTAAACTCTCTCTGTAGCATGACCTTAGTATTACCGGTTCTCCCTCGAGCCCGTTTATATACGTAGGGCCGTAGGTATGGATCACGTATTTGCACTTCAGTGCCCCGTAGGCTTTTGTATACAAAGCCTCTCCGAAGCGGAGCTTTCCTTTCAGCTCAGCGCAATCCCTGTCAAACTCCTCGCCTCCGAGCTCATGGATGAGCTTGTCGACGCCCGCATAACCGTACATGTCGCTGTTGGTCGAGTTGACGAGGGCATCGACGGTCAGTGTCGTTATATCCTTTTTTATTATACGGAAGGGCATTAGCTGTCTCCCCTAATACAGTTCCAGTGAAGTGATTGGTGTCAGAGCCGGAATGATCTTTCCGCATTCCGGACATCTTTCATCAGCCGTGGTCCTGCCGGTCTTATCGGCGCTGCCGCCCATGAAAACGAAGACCTCCACGGCTTCTTTGCACTTTGGACATTTTACTTCGTAGTATTTGGGCGTTACCTTGCCTTCCTGGCATCCCCTAATGGCGTTGGACATGGTATTTTCTCCTTGTTTTCTTTGAATTCTTTGCTCCTTGGTGAGATAATGTACCCTGTGAACTAAGGAGCGATATATGAGAATAGTATACTATTTCTCTCCAGCAATCGTTAACAGCAGATCTATGTCCGTCTTGAAAACCTTTATGTATATGGACAGGAAGTCGTCATAGCTCATGGAGTTTTCCCGCAGCCATATGACTATGAGATCGATTATTGTGCCGGCCACATAGTTCATATAGTATTCGAACACGGACTTTTCCCGATCGATACAGTATCCGGAGTATGTCTCTATAAGGATATCATATACCATATTTCTGATCCTTTTGTAAGAGGCGGGATACTTGCCGCTGTCTAAAAGTGTCAGCAGTTCCACTCTGCGGAAGCGGCAGTTGTGGAACCAGCGTCTCAGCTGCCTCTTCATCACACTCTCGTCATAATCCGGAAAGGACTCCCCTTTGAATTGAGACAGGGATGCTCTGAATTCCATGGAGATCTCTTTTTCTATATCCTCTATAACGGCGTATATATCGGAAAAGTGCCTGTAAAATGTGCTTCTGCTTATACCGGCTTCCCTGCATATATCCCTGACGGTGATAGATCCTATCTCGCTATTGCTGTTCAAGGCCAGAAAAGTGTTTTTGATCTGCTGTTCCGTATATGCATTACGGAAATCATATTTTGTTGTGAAACTGTTGACCATGATGAAAAGTAACGGACTCGAAAAAACTACGGGACACTATGTCTCAAATTGTAACTTGCTTTAATGTTAAATTAACAAATAGAATTAGTCAAGGAAGTAATCGATTGTAATAAAAAGAAAGGAAGAACAAGTGGACAAAGCAGAATTATTCAAACTTAAAAACGGCAACTTGATGAAAGCTATCCACAGAGGAGGAGCTGATTACGTTCCCACCATGGTAGCATCCAGCTGCGCTCAGGTCGCGTACACAGGGCAGAAAGTTACTGACGTCATAGGAGACCCGGCAGCATACATCAAAGCCATGACCGACGTTTATCAAGTGATGTGGTGCGACGGGAACACCTTCGCAGGAACGCTGTTCCATGACGGTATAGAAAATATCATCTCGCCTGTACAGAACTTTTTCGGTCCGGACGGGATCACCCCGGAACACGTACAGCTGTCATACATGAAGGAAGACGAATACGACGAACTCGCTCAAGATCCCAATGCCTTCGTCTCTGAGGTCCTGCTTCCCCGCAAGTATCCAAGGCTTTTCGAAGACCGCGAGTACGCCAAAGAAACGATCAGAAAGGTCGCAGAGAACAAAGCCTATGCCCTCGGAGCCCTGTTCATGGGGACAGGACAGGTCATGCAGGAGGAATACGGCATCACCACCATATGCAACTTCGGCGGAGTATTCATGAATCCGGTGGATGTCATATTCGACTACTTCAGAGGATTCAAGGGCTCTTTGATCGATCTTCGCCGTCAGCCCGAAAAGGTGAAGGCTGCATGCGCGTCATTAAGGAAGACCTTCAACGCTCACACCTATGCAACGCCCGTAGTGGAGTTCCCCTATCCCTGCCACATGACTCATATCGCACCGTATATGAAGCCCAAACAGTTCATGGAAATTTACTGGCCCTATGAAAAGGAGTGGATCGACTATATCTCCGGAGGCGGCGGCAAGGTTTGGATCATGTGCGAAGGAAGCTGGAAGAACGTATTCGACGCTTTCAAGGAAGTCCAAAAAGACAGCTGCATACTCCATCTTGACGACGATGATCTGGCAGAGACAAAGAAGACTTTGGGAGATTACCAGATCCTCGAGGGCGGCTTGAAACTTGGCAGCCTGTATATCAAGAGCGAAGAAGAAGTAAAGGACGAAGTCAGAAAAGTCATCGATACCGGCGCACCGGGAGAGGGATTCCTGCTCTGTACCGACAAAGCATGGCTCAGCGCAACGGATATGAGCCAGAATCTGATCAAGGCATACAACTTCGCTCACGAATACTCTTCAAAACATTAAAGTCAGGGAAAGGAGAACAACAATGACAGAAACAGTAAAAGGCACCAATGCCGAATACCTGCAGTCCATATATCAGGAACTTATCAACGACCCGGACTGGGAACTTCCAATGGAACTGAGATTTTTCCTTTTCGGTGACGTGAACTGGGATCTGCTGTATCTTTAGTATTACATTCTGCAGAAATCTATAATAAGACAGCTCCCGGGGCTTTATCTTCCCGGGAGCTGTTTCGTTTTCATCGGATCTAATGGTTTTTCCAGATGAACTTTGAAATGTCGTCTATGACGTTTTCCCCTATATGTCTTTCGGTACCGTACTCTTTGGATGCTTTCAATATATCGCTGTATATCGCTTTCACAAAGACATGGTTGAGATCAGGATAGAGTTTGAAGACCGTATGCTGCCTCTTTGCGAGCAGCTCCTTGAACTCCTTGAAATCGTCATTGGCAAGGACCTGGAAGTCTTTTTCGCCCTGCATGATGAGACAGGGTTTTTCGTTTTCGAGAAGGTAATCGGCTGCAGTTTTCTGGCCCATCTCCTTGAAATAGTAAAGCGTTATCCCTCCTGCGAATTTCTTGTTCTTTGCCTCTTCATCGCTGAGCTCATAGAGGTTGTCGAACTTCTTGGAATACATTTTATCCTCGAGCCCCACTATCCACTTCATGAGAGAGTTTCCGCTTTTCGAAGTCTGCTTAAGCTGCCTTACCACAATATCCTCGAGCCTGTAGGGAGTACCGGCCATAAGTATGAGACCTGCTGCATCCGCTCCTTCGGCATCTATTCTGGGCGCAAGCATGGCACCCATGCTGTGCCCTAAGATGAATACTCCGTCAGGAAGTATCCTCGGATCCTCTTTAAGGAGCTTTGCAGCAAGGATGGCATCATCGATGGTCTCCTCTTTTACGGTCATTTCTTTGCCGAGGTTTTTCATAAGCTTCTTTGAATGAGCAAAGGTTCTCTTGTCGTAGCGTATGGATGCTATACCGCGCTTCGCCAGCCCTTCGGCGAGATCTTTGAAGGGCGTGATCTGCATGACCCTCTCGTCCATGTTGCTGGGTCCTGAACCGTGTACCATGACCACGGCAGGAACAGGTTTTGAAATATCATCCGGAAGGGTCAGAAGTCCGTTAAGAGGATATTCGGTACCTTCTCCTACGATTATCTTTTCAACTGTCATTTTTTATTACCTCTCAATATATTAATCTGCAGTCTTTCTCCCAAAGAGGGGGAAAGACTGCTGCTCGATCAGTGTCTGCGTCCCGACTCCACCATCTCTTTTTCAAACTCTTCAGGGTTCTTGAGATAGTAGTCCTGATGGTATTCTTCGGCCCTGTAGAAACTCTTGAAAGCTTCCAGCGATATCTGTACTTTTTTTCCTGACTCTTCTTCGAGAGCGCATATTTTTTCCGATGCTATGCTTTTTTCTTCTTCCGTTTCGTAATATACGGCAAGGGTATACGAAAAGCCCTTGTCTATATACTGGCCTTCTCCGTCAAAGGGATCTACGTTGGCGAGATATATGTCGAGGAGCTCTCCGTAGGAAATGACGCCCGGATCGTAGGAAAGCATCAGCGTTTCCCTGTGTCCCGTACGCTGTGCCTTTACATCCTCGTAAGTCGGATCTTTTTCATCTCCGCCCGAATATCCGCATACTACAGCATCTACTCCGTACAACTTGTATATGGGTGTGATGCACCAGAAGCATCCACCGGCAAAATATGCAGTTCTCATAAAATCTGATCCTTCATCATTCAAAGAGCTGGCCGGGAAGCTTGAGCTTTTCCTTTGGCGGGAACTCCTTGTCAAACTCCTCTACTTCGGCATCATCTACATAATATCCCTTGGGTGTCTGGTAGACTCCCGTGATACCGTCCAAATATCCGGCCCTAAGCTCCCTGCAAAGGAAGAAGGATGAGTCCGCATCCTCCGGCAGATCGTGGTACCTTATGCCGAACTCGGAAGCATAACGGAATCCGCTCTTTCCGTAAAACAATATGTTTCCTTCGAAAAGCACTGCGCCGAAACCAAGCCCGGCAGCCTTTTCAAGGGAATAGTCGAGGAGTTTCTTGCCGTAACCCTTCCTCTTGAGATCGTTTGCTATGCAGATAGGTCCCATGGTGAGTACGGGGATCTGTCTTCCGTCGTCCGCTTCGATGACAGTCCTCATGAACATGTTCTGTCCTATAAGTCTGCCGTCCTGCTCCACAACAAAATCGAGCTCCTTAACAAAAGCCGGATCGTCTCTTAAGACATGCATGACGTAGTGTTCGCTGCATCCCGGTTTGTATACGTTCCAAAACGACTCTCTGATAAGTGCTTCTACTTCTCTGTATTCTTCTTTTCTTTCCAAACGAATGGAAAAGTCATTTTTATTCATTGTTTAACCTCCTGAAAAATTGTTGACTGTCAATTGCTTAAAAATTTAAAGCGGGAGGTTTTCTTTTTTATTGCAGACAAACCTCCCGGTCAGCCCACAATGGATGTCGCGTTGTACTTTCTCAAAAAGCACTCTCCTTGTCAAAAATATATGAAAGGGCGCTATTGCCCGATCAAACGATCACTTATGTATATCTTCTGCTTCCGGACTGCCTTTCGTCGGTCACATCGTATATATCCACATTATACTCTTTTTCGTAAATTTTACGATAGTGTTGAAGCTCCCGCCGCTTAAACCTTTCAGGTTTTGAAGCGGGGGATTCCTGGTTCATAGACCACTGCGATTCTCTCCTTTAGGGAGATCATCGTCTTACACGATCTCCGCAGGCTTAAGTTCCCGTGCTCCCCACGGTACATTACATGCTCATATCTACCACGAGGTGGATATGAGCATCATTGTCTTATTCAGTATGTTTACTGCAGCATTTACATCTCTGTCATGGGATATGCCGCATACAGGACATACCCAGCTTCGTACAGACAGATCCTTTACCTTGATGTTTTTGTATCCGCAGTAGCTGCAAACTTGGCTTGATGCGTAGAATCTGGGCATAGGTTCTATACTGCACCCATATTCTAAAGACTTATACTTCAGCATTTCAAGAAATCGGTTCCATGATGCATCTTGTATAGACTTTGCAAGATGATGATTCCTTATCATTCCCTTCACATTAAGAGTCTCTATACCTATGACTTGGTTATCGCTCACAAGCTTAGTTGACTCTTTATGAAGAAAGTCTGTTCTTACGCTATATATCTTCTCATGTACCTTCGCTACCTTTATACGCTGCTTTTCATAGTTCTTTGACCCTTTGACTTTTCTTGAAAGCCTTCTTTGCTCACGTGAGAGTTTCTTCTCGTGCTTCCTTAAAGGGACGGGATTCTCTAACTTGTACCCGTTACTGTCAGAATAGAACTCACTGATACCTACGTCTATGGCTATTATTCCGCCTGCATTTGGTTTAGGTATGAGCTCTTCTTCTACGCATAGAGATACATAGTATTTACCTGTTGCAGTCTTTGATACCGTAGCATTAAGAATGCGTCCTTTAAAGCCTCTTGATAGTTTTATCTTCACCCTGCCCACTTTGGGAAGGATAAGTCTCTTATCTTCTATGCGTATGCAGTTATTAACATTTCTTGTCCTGTATGACCTTCTGTGATCACGCTTGCTTTTGAAGTGAGGGTATCTCCCTCTCTTTGCAAAGAAGCTTTTATATGCTCTGTCAAGATCCTTGAGGCTTTCCTGAAGAGCCATGCTGTCGCAAGATGAGAGCCATACGTATCCGGGATCTTTTTTAAGTATAGTTAAAAGCCTTGAAGTATCCGTATATGACATACTTCTCTTTTGTTTTTCCCAAACTTCTTTTCTCTCTGCAAGGAAGTGGTTGTATACAAATCTGCAGCTATCGAATATACTGTTCATATATTCGATTTGAGCACTGTTTGGATATATCCTGTACTTGTACCCTTTGGTCATTTCCATGGATATATTATACCAAACAATTGTTCTTTAGTCAAGTTTTTCCAGCAGGTTTAGTACTTTGGGAATCCCCCTAGAAGTACTGGAAGCCGTCATTTGGGGCGATTCATCCCCCGCCTATAGAGGCGGGAGTATTCTCGCCTCTTTTAGATAAAACGCATGGCAAATGCCTTGCTTCTTTCCCAGGAAGCGCCTACGCACTTTCCGTCCCATGAAAGAAGGCAGTACCTGCACCTGCATCCGCATGGAACGCAAAGGGTCTGTATCATTATTTGTTCAGTCTTAACGCTCATATCCTGTCTACCCTGTAGTATTGAAAATCATGCATCACCCGTCCCTTGATTATATCCCATCATGACTGAATGTGCTATCCGGTATTTAGGAGGCCGTCGTTCAACTTGTAGTTGAAAACACCGCGTACTTTTCACGCGGTGCAACTACTGTTATCTTCCTGCTGAGCTAAGAAGCCATGGTGATCCCTGCGGGAATCGAACCCGCCCCTCCGGGATGAAAACCCGACGTCTTTTCCACTGGACCAAGGGACCCTATCCCAGGCGATGCCACCCGGGAAAAATCACTGCACTACGAGTATGTCATCGACCTTCACGCCGAAAACTGCGGCAATGATGATCAGATTGTCAAGGCTTGGCATGCCGTCGCCCCTCTGCCATTTGTAAATGGTCTGAGGATTAGCAAAACCCAGAGTCTCCTGCAGTTCGCCAACGCTGATACCGGCAGCCACTCTGAGATCCTTGATGTTTCTTCCGGTAGCGGTCATGTCGATGACCGGGATCTGATTCATTTTGTTTTCTCTCCTTTCCGGCAGAGCGCCGGAAAGGATCCGGCGTCTAATCTGCCTTGAAATTGTAGACGGGTTTGAGTACCTCTATAACGTCTACTGTGTCTTCTATAACGTCTATGATGTCCTCAAGGGACTTGTATGCCATCGGTGCCTCATCCAGGGTGTTTGCTCCTACGGATGTGGTATAGACACCCTCCATGACCTTTTTGAAAGCGTCAAGGTCTATAG
>JAFZSM010000087.1 GCA_017619385.1 Bacillota bacterium | reverse complement strand
CGTAACTGAATACTGCAGATACAAGGATAGGATTGTTCGTATCTCCGTCTTCGAGGAGATCATAATCTTCTCCCACAAGCTCAGGATTCTTTGCGATAAGGTAAGCTCTGTATGCAAGTTTTGCTGCATTTCTCTCACCTGCCGAACCTGAACTTTCTGCAAACACCGATATATTGCCTGTCTGATCAGGAAGATATCTGTATGCTCCATCGTCTGCCGTAAGCACCTTGGCTTCGCTGAAGCCTGTATTGCCGTTAAGATCCAGAGCTGCAGTCTTGGTCACTATGCCTTTTTCACCATCCGTTGTCCATACAGCCGTGATGGTGCTTCCGTCTACGTCTACGCTGTAGTCGTAATCTGCAAGCCCGTCGCCGTCAAGTACTATGAAAGGCACTTCGGCAGTTGCAGAGACAGGATTCTGAAGGCCTGTGCCTATGGACAGATCTCCTGCCATGATGACTTTGCTCATGACGAGCTGAGCCACGTCGTCTATCATCCTCGGGTAGATGATATAGTTCTCATCTTCCGCCTGGAAAAGCTTGTAGCTGTAGCCTGTGGTAAGGCCTGTTGCAAGCACTCTGGCATCGCCGCTGACACCGTAACCTGAAAGTTCGAAATCCTTAGTACCTGTAGCCGGGAAGGATCTCATATCTTCGATCTCGCCTCTCATGAGCTTCTGAAGTTCTTCGGCGGAGGTCTTTACAGCATTGATCTTTTGTGTGGCAGTAATATCCGTGGGACTGCTTATCTTGATGAGTCCGTTTCCGTTTGCAGCAGGACTTATCTTCTTTTCACCCTCACTCGTTACAGCCCTCATGCCGGACCTTGGACCTGATATAGGATTGCCGTGGGCATCCGTGTACCTTGTTTCCGTCCACAGTTCCTTCATCCCGTTGGCGGCTGATGCTGTGATGACCCACGTATAGTAACCTCCTGTACCATCCTGCTCTCCGTTAACCGAGAATGCCACAAGATCCATGGAGTAGTTGATGAACAGCAGCACTATATTAAATCCAACTGAGATGCTCCAATCGAAATTGGACATATACGCCGGTTCATAAGCGTCTTCTTCAGGTATGTATTGACCGAAAGTTGCCGTTATGGCAAGGTTTGTCTTGACGTATAGTTCAAACTTGAGCAGTTCTATACCTACGCCTACTCCTGCTTCAATACTTATGCTCGGAGTTATGAATGCGCCGTTAAAGTATGCCTTACTTGCCTTTGTAATAGGCTTTATGGACATCATGGTGACCTTATCGCCTATGGAGGTAAGACTTATGTAAAGGTCGCTGTCATACTGGGTCAGAAGTATTTCCTTCATGCTGCCGCTGCTGCTGATCACACCGGAAGTCAGCGCCTTATCACCGGCTTGAGGCATATGATCGAAGACTTCCATGTACATTTTTCCGTTGTAGGTTGCGTGGAATCCTGAATAGTCTTCATCCAGTTTGAATATGAGCTGACCGTTCTTTGACTTAAGACTGTCGAAGTTTCCTTTCTCGAAAGTATTGATCTCACCGTCTTCCTCGAGACTGTAGATCATACCCATTCCTATGCCTATTTCTACGCCTATACCGGTCTTGACATATACGTAAACCAAAGGAACCGGTGTGAATCTGTACTGAAGAGTGAACTCAAATGACGCACTTGCAGAAAGAGCGCCTTCCTTAAACACGTGCCTGTTGTAGATCGGGTTGTACTCAAATGTAAGTGCTATCTGTACAGACAAGCTGAACGAAAGTTTTCTGCTGGTGGACTTTCCGTTCTTGGCCTGCTTGAAGGTGTCATCTTCAAATGCGCCTTTCATGAAATCTTTGACAGATCCTTGTTGGCCGCCAGCTCTCTTTGCTACGGAACTTATGAATTGTCCCAAGGTGACCATCTGTCCGTTAGCTTCAGCGAAACCGTTGGACTTATTCTCGGTCGGGGTGTTGGGAGCGTTGGTATCCGTGACTGTGGTCAGTGGCTTGTCGGGCTTACCGTTTTCTGTTTTATATGTCGTAGTCTCATTGTGATAGGTCTTGTTTCCGTCCTTATCTACCGTCTCGATTCGTTTTGTTACTGTCTTTGTATGATCCTCTGCATTGGTGGTCGTAGACACCTTTTCAGTTTCCACCGATCCGTCTGACCTGGTGGTCTTCTTTACATCAGCGCCATCTTCTTTATATGTTTCGACTTTGCTTCCGTCAGCATTGGTCGTAGTATTATCAGCGCTGTACGAAGTAGACTCTGCTTTGAACAAAGGAAGTCCTATGGAAATACCTATCTGATTGCCATCCATGACAAGAGTCGCATAGTCGCCTATACCGAACTCCAATGACGGAAGATCTATACCTATGTCTCCTCCGAATTCATTGAATCCTGTTCCGTCCGGAGTCTGGCCCTGAGTCTCGTCTTTATTCTCCCCGCTTTCGAAATTCAATACGCTTGCTGCATTGGGTACGGAAGAGACATTTCCAAACTCTATGCTCTCCGGCGCTATTTCGGAAAGCGATTTTATATCGTTATATTCTTTTTGCTGTACCTGTACGCAAACACCGAATATACTTCTTCCTGCAAATGCTCCCAGATATGCATTGATCTTATCAAGGCCTTCATTCGTATACAGATACTTGCCGGTCTCTTCGTCACGTTCAGGAGATTCACCGGCGTAAGGAATAGTTTTCTGAGTTATATTATCATCGTTGAAAATGGGTTCAGGACTTTCGAACTGAACTTTGAGCGCACCTGCATAAGCAGGTTCCCAAATATACTCAGTCGTGTTTTCGGAATCGATGAGCTTCTCGCCGGACGTATCATATATTCCCGTTGTTACAGAATACCTCTTGACCTTTGAGGTATCTCCTCCAAGCGGAATGTCTATGTACGAAAGGGCTGTAGCTTCTTTTCCGTACATATCATGTCCGTCCACGTTCTCGCCGTCGACGTATCTGTAAGCTTTCTGCTCCTTGGTCAGATCCTCTTCTTCGTCGGGATCTGTCACTGCACTGAGGAACACAGGGAATACTTGCGCTTTTTGGTTCCCTATAGAACCGCTGGGTTTTTTTAATGCCCTGGGCCTCATGGAGTAGAACGCTTTGATGTAGTATTGATGAAGAACTCCGTCCTCGTCTATATAAGGCGCGAACTCCTGCTCAAAGTGCTCCCCTTTTATGATACCTACGTATTCATCTTCTCCGGAAGGCACGAATATTCCACCTGAATACTCACCGCTGATACCTCCTCCGTCTCTGTCGCAATAAAGCTCTGCATGGTCAAAATATGCCACCATGGTGCTCATTGCATCAGAATACTCAGAATCATAGAAGAAGAAAGTCAAATTCTCAGAGTTTACGTCATTAACAGAGAGAGGGATAAACTCGTTTCCTTTGTATGAATGTTTGTTGAACAATATAGTGTCTTCTTCATCCTGACCGAAGCAAATAGCCTGTACGTTCTTGAGTTTATCAATGGTATCGAAAACACCATTACCGTTTCCCTCATTGAAATCGTTTATATCAAGTGTTATTTGAGCAGATTGGAAATTGGTGTAATCACCGTATTTCTGGTATATGGGTTGTGAATTTTCCTCATCCATATAACCAATTATATTGTCACTTAATGCTATATTGGAGGCCGGCTGGGGATCTACTGATCCATATTCAATAGTGATCTTTTTGCTGCACTCTCCTGTTTTTTCATCATATCCGAAAAAGTCATTCCAGGAAGCCGGAACAGCAGCCGGATTGACGTTTATACCGTCCTCAAGACGGGGAACAGAGGGACCTATATCAAGCTTCAATGTCTGGCGACGTTCATATATTACGTTGATCTGATATGTGTCACTGAGGTCTTCTTCTGTCATATCAGGCCAAAGGAAAGTGAGCTCCCATACATTTTCCTTATCCGTTGCTTCACCTATTGCAACCACTTTTCCGTCAGACCTTGTCAGATATACACCTTTGTCAGCAACCGAGTACCCGGATGCCTTACTGCAGTCCACGATAAGAGTAGACCCTACGTAAAGACTGCCGCTGAGTGTAACACCTCCACGCTTCTGCGCTATGGAAATCTCCGGGGCAAGTCTGTTGTAAAGATCGATTCCCTCTTTACTCCCCACATCTATGGCTGACCATCCGTTTTGCACTTCGTTGTCGTCATTTGATGTGTAAATGACCACCGGCATGACCATGGGGTCTTCCTGCTCCGTCTCATATTGATCAAATGTACCGTTTTTGTATGTGAACGCCCTGCGGCCGAAGTTGAAATTGACAACTTCAACTATAGTCTGGCTGTCAGCAACTTCCGGTTTGTCCAGCGCTCTATAGTTTTGGTCATACTGCGCAATGTTTTTAAAATCAACACCGAAATAAAACGGATCGTCTCCAAATCTCAAACGAGACAATTTGCCAGAAGAACTTGTATATAAATTAGTGCCTGAACCCATAAAGCCATCAGGTTCACCCCAGGCACCTTCGTAATGAAATTGTGATGATTGTTGATCTGAGCCCAGGCACCAAGTAATACCATCATATTCTCCTTCTTTGGCATCAAATTGTATAAGCCAGCCGACACAATGGTCCGTATCAGAGCGGACATTGAGTTTTACGCCATCTTCCAAACCTGAATTCTGATCAGAACGCGAATCAAAATACTTGTCATTATACTCGAACCAAATAAGTGGATAGTAATATGAAGAAGTGCCTTTCTTTCCGTAATTCTCTATTTTAAAAGCAAAATGAAAGTCTTTGAACAATAGACCGGCATGTTCTATGACCATACTTGACGATGAAGCGTAATTGGAAGCGATCTCAAAGTGTTCAAATTCCTCATTGTGATAGCCCACTTCGTTGTTATATTTAACATATGCTCCGCTGACTATGCTGGTAATGTAACCCGCGCTGGTTTCTACACCTCCGGGGATCGAACCGTTGACATAGTTTTCTTCAAAGACCTCGGGATCATTCATATCCTGAAGGTAATACATACTATTGATACCGCCACCGCTTGGATAGGGATAAGTACTGGGAATACCTTCATTATCAACGCCGACCATTAGTTCACGATCGCACCAATAAAGGCCGGATTCTTTGTATGTTTTGTTATCTCCTCTTTCGAATGTTATCCCTGCCCATGCAAGATGGCTCCTTGTGGCAGGATGTATGGTGTACTCGCCCTTGAGCTCTTCTGAAACTTCAGAACCCTCGTAGTTCCAATTGAGAGTTGTTGACTCGCCAATGAGAGCTTTCTCTTCGACTTCCACTCTTGATGTAAGGTCTTCTCCGTCGGAGG
>JAFZSM010000086.1 GCA_017619385.1 Bacillota bacterium | reverse complement strand
GCTTCCTTTCAGCTGCCCGTATTTTTCTGTCGGAGAATACGGGGATTTTCTGAGAGTCAAATTCAAGGAGACGTCCTTAAACGTCCCCTTGAGATAAGGAATATATACATATATGAAAAAGGTAATGATAGTATTCGGGACAAGGCCCGAAGCAATAAAGATGTGTCCTCTTGTCAACGAGCTTAGGTCAAGGCCTGAGCTTGAGACAGTGCTTTGCGTCACCGGACAGCACAGAGAGATGCTCGACCAGGTGCTGGAAGTCTTCAAGGTGACGCCTGATTATGATCTTTCGATCATGAAAGACCGTCAGACGCTTTTCGATATCACGACGGCTATTCTGGAAAAGATCAAGTCGGTATTGGAAAAGGAAAGGCCTGATGTGGTCCTTGTGCATGGGGATACGACGACTACATTCGTTACAGCACTTGCCGCCTTCTACATGCAGATACCCGTCGGGCACGTGGAGGCAGGCCTCAGGACGTACAACATATACAGCCCTTACCCCGAGGAGTTCAACAGAGAGGCTGTATCCATCATTTCGAAGTACAACTTTGCTCCCACGAATCTTTCCAGGCAGAACCTCATAAACGAGGGCAAGGATCCCTCCACCATATACGTGACAGGCAACACAGCCATAGACGCCCTCAAGACTACGGTGAGGGAAGAGTATACCCACCCTGAACTCGAATGGGCAAAGGGCAGCCGTCTCATACTCATAACGGCTCACAGGAGAGAAAACCTCGGTGAGCCCATGAAAAGTATGTTCAGGGCCATTCGAAGGGTCATGGATGAACATCCGGACGTCAAAGCCATCTATCCCATACACATGAATCCCGTCGTAAGGGAAACGGCCGCCGCCATTTTGGGGGACGACGACAGGATACGTATCATAGAGCCCTTGGACGTCTTCGATTTTCATAACTTCATCAGCAGGAGCTATATGATACTGACGGATTCCGGCGGGATACAAGAGGAAGCTCCGAGCCTCGGAAAGCCGGTGCTCGTAATGAGAGACACAACAGAAAGGCCCGAAGGTATAGAGGCCGGGACGCTTAAACTCGTCGGTACCGACGAAAAGGTCATATACGACAATTTCAAGCTTCTTCTGGAAGACAAAGAGGAATATGCTAAAATGAGCAACGCAGCCAACCCCTACGGAGACGGCTTTGCTAGCAAGAGGATAGCAGACATACTCTGCGCAGATAACCAGGAAAAAACATGGATATAGAAACATTAAAACAGAAAATGAAAGAAGCGAACTACGTATATGATGACAATCTCATCACCACGCTGTTCGTAGCCATAAGCCTTGACAGACCTCTCCTCATAGAAGGAGAAGCCGGTGTAGGCAAGACGGAAGTCGCAAAAGTCGTAGCGGCGGCTCTTGGAAGAGATCTCATACGCATGCAATGCTATGAAGGCCTCGACGAGAGTAAGACCCTCTATGAATGGAATTACCAGAAACAGCTTCTGTCCATTCAGGTCAACATGGGAAAGAACGACGACGATACTCTCACCAAATCCCTTTTCAGCGATGAGTATCTTCTCGAAAGACCTCTTCTTCAGTCCATAAGGTCCGAAGAACCGGTAGTGCTTCTCATAGACGAGATAGACAAGGCAGATGAAGAGTTCGAAGCATTCCTTCTTGAACTTCTTTCCGATTTCCAGGTGTCTGTTCCGGAGGTCGGTACCATTAAGGCAAAGACCAAGCCCTTCGTCGTCCTTACTTCCAACAGGGCAAGGCCCATATCGGATGCCTTGAGAAGGCGCTGCGCATACCTGTATATCGAGTATCCGAGCATGGAAAAGGAGATGGAGATATTAAGGAGCAGAGTGCCCCACGTGGATGACAGACTTTGCGTACAGATAGTTCAGGCAGTTCAGGATCTTAGACACAACGAAGCTATACTCAAAAAACCCTCGGTGGCCGAATCTTTAGACTGGGCTGAGGCTCTCCATGCACTTGGCGTGAGGGAACTCACACCCGACCTCATAAGGAGCACCGTTGGCTTCGTTCTCAAAAACAACGAAGACATAACAACTCTCAATGAGGTCCTCGATGCTGCGGAAGAAGAACCGGAGCCTACGGAAGAATACGCAAGGCGCCATGAGGGCTGCGGCTGCGATCACGAAGACGGTCATTGTGAACATCATGAAAATGGCGACCACTGCGAACACCATCACGAAAACGGGCAGCATTGCGAGCATCACACAAACGGCGAATGCTGTGAACATCACAAGGAAGAGTACCGCGACGGTCATCTCCACACGGAAGACCTTGATCATGATAGACACTGAAGTATATCTTGAAAAACTTCTCCTCTTCGGAGGTTTATTAAGAAGAGAAGGCATGGAGGTAAGTCCCAAAGAAAACGAGGACGCCTGCAGGGTCCTTCTCTCTCTTGACGTTAGCGACAGGCAGACCGTAAAAACTGCCCTTCGTACTGTTTATGCCAAATCCAGAGATGAACAGCTGAAATTCGACAGAGTCTTTGACAGTTTTTTTCTTTCCGAAGATGCCATCAAAGCTATAGACAAAAAACATCAGCAGGAGGAGCTGGAAAGGAGGAAGGCTGTGGAAGAGGCTGAGAAAGCCCTTGCCGAGCAGACTCCCAACGTGCTCTATTCAGAGGCTCAGAAAGAAGCCTATTCGCAGCTTTCGCAGGAAGAAAAGAG
This sequence comes from Bacillota bacterium, assembly GCA_017619385.1. Taxonomy (GTDB): domain Bacteria; phylum Bacillota; class Clostridia; order Peptostreptococcales; family Anaerovoracaceae; genus RUG13409. Next base: position 3,465 of record JAFZSM010000086.1, on the reverse strand, counting down.
GCGTCTTGAGGAACTCAGAAAAAGGATGAAAGGCACCACGGACAGGAGCGAGCCTCTCTATGCCGATTTCATCCGCACCGTTTTCATGAAATACATACTTGAGCAGCAGATCAGGATGGAAGACGCCGCGATGGGGTCTGAAGCCATAGATCCAGAAATAGGTATACTGTTCAAGGATATTTCAGAATTCCATGACAACGAGATCCCCAAAGCTGTCAAGTACATGCAGGATCTTTCAGCAAAGATCAGCGGTGAACTGGCCAAGAAGAGAAAAGGCGCAAAGAAAAGCGGGATCCTTGATTTCAGAAGAACCATAAGAAAGGGTCTTGAAACGGGAGGCAGCTTTTACAAGATAGCTTACAAACCCTCGAGGAGGAGAAAAAAGCAGATCATAATGCTCTGCGACGTTTCCGCATCCATGGTACAGTTTTCAGAGTTCGCCCTTCGCTTCATCCAGGCTCTCAATGAGGCTTCGGACAGCTCGAGGGTTTTCCTCTTTTCGGAGGAACTGAAAGAAGCGGATCCTTTCCACCTTCACAATATGGATTCTTTCAGAGAATACGTAAGAGAATCCGGTGTCTACGGAAGAGGTACCAACCTTGGCGCGGCGCTTAAAAAGATAAACGATGAAAGGCCTTCGGTCCTTTCTCCTGCAACGGTGCTCATCATCGTTTCTGACGGCAAGAGCATAGATATATCGGGGACTTGCAAAGAGCTCGACAGAGCCAGGAGCAGGGCGGGAAAAGTATATTGCCTCAACCCCATACCCGAATCCAAGTGGAGGTATTCTTCATCCATACTGGCGGTGTCACAGAAATGCGAGATGCTCTCCTGCAGCACATTGAAAGACCTGGGAGAAGCCTGCAGGAGGTTGACACTCAGCTGATATTATGAGATATATATATCGCACATAGCGTTGTTATATTTATCATAAGGAGAATCTGTACCATGACACAAAATGAAAAAGAACTAAGGGAGATCAGAAGGCTTGAAAAGGCTGACGCTTTTCATAAGCACAAGCATTACTTCGCCATTCTGATCGTAGTTCTGACCGTCGTTTACATCGTAGACGAACTCACGTCCGGCGTAAGAGGTGCCGTCGATTCATTCACGATCTGCGACCTCTTCAACACCACCTTCGGCACTCCCGCATATGATAAAGCGGCAGGTACTCTGGGCCTGGTCACCACGGGATGCTATCTCATCTATCTCATTTCACCTTTCTATAAATCCCTGGCCGATAAACTGGGAAGAAAAGTCTTCCTGATCATCAACACCATAGGTATGGGCGTGGGCATGCTCGTATGCATCATATCCCACAACGTTGTGATCTATCTCATCGGCGTTGTCATAATGACCTTCTTTACGCCCAACGACGTTCAGGTCATCTACATCATGGAATGCGCACCCAAAGAGCACAGGGCAAAACTTTGCTCGATAACGAAGGGCATAGCTCTCATTTCCGTATCCCTCTTGGGTCTTTTCGTCAAGATGTTCGTAAACCGCGAGCATCCGGAGACCTGGAGGAGCGTATTCATCATTCCCATCATCCTCGCTTTCGTCATAGGTTTTCTTGCCATATTCTTCGTCAAGGAAACTCCCATATTCACTCAGAGGAGGCTCCAGTACCTAAGAGCGTCCGAAGAGGAGAGAAAGGCTCAGGCTGAAGCAGAAAAAGCTGAGGCCGAAAAAGAGAAAAAGCAAAGCGTATCCGTATTCAGCGCTTTCAAATTCATATTCAAAAATCCCCAGACAAGAGCCGTAGCCGTTGTAGCCATACTCTTCTCATTTGCCACGGGATACACAGGCAAATATCAGAATATGATAGAAGCAGGCGTGGCAAGAGGTGCCATAAGCACTGCAGGTTCAGACCTCATACTCATGTTCTACCCCATAATCAACGGACTGCTCACCCTGGCTGCGGGCTTTCTTATCGATGCTCTCGGAAGAAAGAAAGCCGCTCTCATTCTCGGACTTTGGACTGCAGTGGGGCTTGGGGTATTCGCCTACGGATGCATGAACCCTCTTGATCCGTACATAACGGGATTTGCCTACGGATTTTCCATCGCGGGTCTTTGGTCAATATCGGACATGCTTTTCTTCGTCATCACATCGGAGTCAACTCCCACTGAGATGAGGAGCACGGTAGTAGGATCAATGCAGCTTCTCGGTATGGTTGGTATGGGACTCAATATGGTATTCAACAACGTTGTCACCATGATCGCAGGATCCATGAACCTGCCGGTAGTTTTGACCGTCACATACCTTCCCATAGTAGCCATAGCGCTGCTCATAATGATGCTCAAGGTCAAAGAGACAAGAGACGTGGACCTTGACGACATAAAAGTCGATGAGTGGAGATAGCTCTCTTGACTTTTATGAGTGTGAATTTTACACTTTAACTGTAACGAACAGCATTTACGGAAACAAAAGGAGAAAATCATGAAACGTATAATTGTGCTGATCCTGGCTCTTTGTATGGTGCTGAGTTTTGCATCTTGCGGATCAAAAACAGAACCTGCACCAGGCGGAGGCTCAGGAAGCAATTCGTCTGCACCTGACGAATCAAAACTTCACGGTGAAGTTGATGGAGACATATATACCAATGAGTATCTGGGACTTCGTATAGTTCTTCCCGCAGGATGGGCATTTTACGATGAAGATCAGATGGCTATGGTCACAGGTCTGACCGCAGATTTTTTTGCGAACAGCAATTTGGCAGAAAAAATAGATGAATCCGGACAGCTCATGGATATAATGCTCGGCAACTCTACAGGATGCACTATAAACCTCATCATCCAGCCTCAGAACGTACTGCTCAAGAGTCTGTCCGATGAGTCGATATTCCAGAGCATAGAATCTGAAATGAAAAAGCAGTTCGAAGATGCCGGTGTTTCTGTCAAGAGTTATGATATCGTGACAAAACAGGTCGGCGGGAAAGACAGGACTGTACTTAATATGAAGGCGGATTTCGGTGTGGTCATGGATGAGTATCAGATTTGGTGCCGCACAAACGGGAAGTATTATGGCATAGTTACGTTGGCAGTGCCGGACGGTACCGATCCGCAGACTTTCCTGGATTGTATCAAACTCGATTAAGCCAATATATTATGAACATTTAGCAAAACAGAACGGGATCTCCCGTTCTGTTTTGCTCTTTCGGGTTCGATCCTCCCTGCGCTTAGCCACAAACAAAAATGACGGGATAGACCCGTCATTTCCGTTTGGTGGCATAGGGATTTCTTGATACGAACCGAAGGCAAAATTTACCTCTTCGAGCGTCAAAGCATCTGTATTGTCTTTGAAATTGTACGTAAAGACATACTTATCATCGTAAACATATATGGAGTTAATGAATATGTCGATGATTTCCTTTTGGTACTGTTTATCATCAATATTTCCATACTTAAACTGGGAGATCCAGTCGACGATCTCCTCCTTAGTGAAATCGCACTTTTCCAGGCT
>JAFZSM010000085.1 GCA_017619385.1 Bacillota bacterium | reverse complement strand
TCTCACAACCCGGCTGCTCCGAAGCCTCAGAAGCTTCCGGAACATATCGAGGAGCACGCTCCCGAGGAAAAGGCGGAATAAAACTCATAAAATCCTATATATACGAAAAGGACCTGCCGATGTGGCAGGTCCTTTAATATTCTGTTTTTGACTGTGTTTTACGCTCTATTTGGTGATCAGCAGGCCGTATCCGCCTCTGTCCCTCTTGTAAACGATGTTGGTCGTTCCCGTCTCAGAATCTGCATAAGCAAAGAAACTGTGGTCGAGAAGCTCCATCTGGAGTATAGCTTCGTCTCTTGTCATTGCAGTGAGCTCGATCTCCTTCGTCCTTACGACACCCTGATCTTCGACTGCGTCGGGTGGAAGATCGGGGATCTCGGAAATATAGACTTCCTGAACGTCCTTGTGGCGCTTTACCAGCTTGTCCTTGAGTCTTGACATCTGGGAAGAAAGCTTGTCGATGACTCTGTCGAGGCAGAAGTAAAGGTCTGAGTTGCGTTCCTCTGCGCGGAAACTCAATGATCCTGCGTGGATGGTAGCTTCCAGCTTAGCCAGTCCCGATTTTTCTTCGGTGATCATTACTACGGCTTCCGCTTCCTGGGAGAAATACTTGTCGAGCTTTGCCATCTTGTTCGTGATGGTCGCCGCCAGTCTGTCGCTGGGGTTTACATTTTTGCTGTTAATCGTTACGTTCATAATTAACACCTCCCTTTAACTATATTGTACATCAAAAGGATGTTTTCTTGTACCCTTTTTCATTGACAAATATTGTGATATACTGATTGTGTATGGGAAACAAGATGATAACAAAAGCAGACATAATACTTGCAGTTGTACTGCTGATCCTGGGACTTGGCAGTCCTTTTTTGTTACGCGCTGACGCAGGTGAGCAAAGCCGAGTTATTATCACCGTAGACGAGGATGAGCTGGGAAACTATGTCCTTTCGGAGGACCGGGTCCTCGCTCTCACAGAAAGCGGGCTGAAGGATCTGGGTAAAAACGGTCAGAAAGGGACCGGCGGGGAGGAGATACTCAACCTCATAGTCATAAAGGACGGCTCTGTCCGGGTGACTGAGGCCAACTGCAAGGGAAACGACTGCGTCAGGATGGGACCCATAACAAGGGAGGGCGAGATCATAGCCTGCCTTCCCCATAGGATGCTCATAACGATCTCCGAAGGCGGAGAAACTCCGGACGTGGTGATAAACTGATGGCTGTAAGAAAGAGCACGGAATTAACGAAAAGACTTGCCACATGCAGCGCACTGACGGCTCTTGCGCTGATCTTTTCCTATGTGGAAGTGCTCATACCCTTTTCCTTCGGTATCCCGGGTATAAAGCTGGGCCTTGCAAACATAGTGGTGCTCATCTGCATTTATACACTGGGTGCAAAGTACGGACTCCTGATCAATCTGGCCAGGATAGCATTGGTGGCTCTATTGTTCGGAAACGCCTTTTCCGTCGTATATGCGGTCTCCGGCGGCCTCATATCCCTGGCCGTCATGCTCATAGCAAAAAAAGCGGGAGTCTTTTCGGTCATAGGAGTGTCCATGGCAGGCGGAGTCTTTCACAACCTGGGACAGCTACTTGTGGCAGCCCTCGTCATGCAGACGAGCCGCATAATGTACTATTTCCCTGTGCTTCTCATTTCCGGAATGATAACCGGGATCGTCACGGGCTTCATAGCCACACTGGTTTTAAGAGCACTCAAATATTTGAAAAAATGAAAGAGATAAAACAGACTGAAATCAAAAATCCGGTCATACGTTTTTTGAATTACCTTACCACCTACGAGAAGTGGTATCTTTTCCTTGCCCTCGCCATATCCACCATATGTGCGGTGCTTTTCCCGGAAGAAGACGTGAACGGAGTGCACGGGGCTGTCATAATGACGCTCCTTCTCATATATACCTGGCTCAACGTGACCTGCGAGCTTCTCATATCCAAACAGGACAAGTGGAACTTCATAGTGTCCGTGTTCATAGAGATCACGGAGATCGCCATGTACTGGATACTGGGCTACAGGTTCGCCACCATGACGGTCACCCTGTTCTTCTGGCTGCCCATTGACATCATATCCTTCATAGCATGGAAGAAACACCCGGACGAGGTCGAAAAGCAAAAGACAAAGGTCAGGCAGCTCACAGGCTGGCAGAGGATAGCGGTTATCATAGGCATAGTGGTCTGGACCGTGGTGGTAGGGACTCTCATAGTCAAGCTCACCGACGGACTTGCAGAGACCACGGATATATTCGATGAGAGCGAAAGGACCAAGGCCATAATCGTATGCTATCTCGACGCCATGGTCTCGGCCCTTGACATCTGCAACGGTACTTTCATACTTCTGCGCTTTAGGGAGCAGTGGATAGCCTGGTACCTGGAGGTCATATTCGATGCCGTATGCGTAGTCCTGGGAGGCCAGTACGTGCTTTTGGTCCTCACGGCTGCTTATCTTACGAATACGACCTACGGCTTCATAAAGTGGGGAAGATACATAAAAGAGCACGAAGGAGAAAAGGAAAGCATCTCCGGAGAAGCCTGATTAATATATGCGCCTCAATTGAAGATATGCCAAAATGGTGATACAATAGTCGGGCAGAGGTATAACAAAAAGAATGGAAGATCTAAAAGAGAAAAAAGCAAAGATCAAGAGTCCCTGGATAAAGGCCATGCTCGCCGGATTCGGCGCCCTGGCATTGGCTATCCTGCTCTTTTTGCTGCTGTTCAACATCGACATGGTAGGCGACAGCATCAACGATATCCTGGCTCTGTTCAGGCCCTTCATCATAGGGGGTATTATAGCCTATGTTCTTGCTCCTCTTTGCAACAGCATAGAGAAGTGGCTGAACCAGATCTTCCCCGAAAAGATCAAAAAGGCCGCACCGCCCATTGCGGTAGCCCTCTCCATGATCTTTTTCATTCTGGTCATCTACCTGCTCCTCATAATGATCATCCCTCAGCTCTATACCAGCATAATCTCTTTGTCAGAGACGCTGCCGGGACAGATGGAAAGCCTTATAAACAAGATAGCAGATCTTCTTAAGGGCAATGAAACTCTCTACGGCTACGTGATGACAGCCATTGAGAACATACAGAAGGGCTTTACCAACTGGGTCAACAACACCCTGCTTCCCGATATGTCCAGCATCATCAGCGGTTTGGGAACGGGCGTGAAATCCGTACTCTCCGTTCTTCTCGACATAGTAGTCGGAGCCATAGTTGCCGTGTACTGTCTTGCAGGGAGAAAGAACTTCGCCCGCCAGGCAAAAATGGTCCTTTACAGCATCGCGGGAAAGAGATTGGGCGATACCATAAGAAACGAAGCCGCATATGCGGATAAGATGTTCAACGGATTCATAAGCGGCAAGTTCGTGGATTCGGCCATAATAGGCATCATCTGCTACTTCTTCTGCATCATAGCCCGCATGCCCAATGCCCTGCTCGTATCGGTCATCATAGGGATCACCAATATCATCCCCTTCTTCGGACCTTTCATAGGAGCCATCCCAACGGCTCTCCTCATACTGGTGCAAAGCCCCATGAAGGCTCTCATATTCGTCATATTCATACTTG
>JAFZSM010000084.1 GCA_017619385.1 Bacillota bacterium | reverse complement strand
TTTCGGCAAAGGCAGAAGCAAACGCTTCTGTCTTTTTCTTTTTCAGCCATTCAGAAGAAAAACAACGGTTGAGATGATCGCATGTTTGAAATAGGGCACTTATGTGATAGAATTAATATGTAAGAATCTATAGTAATAAAGAGGTTGTAATGAAAAAGAAAAGCAGAGATATCCTGATGTGGATCATAGGCGCAGCACTTTTGGTGGTTCTGGCCTTCAGCGTCAGAGATACGGCCCGCGAGATGATTTTTGAAAGCAAGCAGGTCGGAAGTATAGCAGAGATCGAAGTACCGGCAGTACCTGACGTCAAAACCGAAAGGGCCTACGGAGTCGTTTCTGCAGCTGAGTGGTCATCATATTATCCGAGCATATATGAAAGCTGGGAAAAGAATTCAGAAAACACCGGACACGGCGGAGTCAGAGCGTCATATGTAGACGATGACCCGGATATCAAGGTGCTTTATGAACCTTTCGGTTTTTCCTATGACTACACAGAGGCGATAGGCCACAGTTATACTCTTGACGATATCGCTGAGACAACAAGGCCCCATAAGCTGGCAAACTGCCTCACATGCAAGACCCCTGATTTCACCGCCATGGTCAATGAAATGGGCTCAGATGCATACAGCCTGGATTTTGAAAGCACATATGCAAAGGTCAGCGAGGCGGTGAGCTGCTATTCATGCCACGCCAATACTCCGGGTACCATAGTCATCACCCACGATTACATGGCAAGGGCGATGAACGATGAGATCGAAGCGGGTAAAGTCGATGCGGCTTCCGTAAGCTGTGCTCAGTGCCACATCGAGTATTATTTCGATCCGGAGACCAAGGCTACGCTTACGCCTTATGACAGCCTTGAGAATTTCGATCCGGATTCAGTTCTTGCTTATTACAATGCAATGGGATTCTCCGATTTCACCAACACCAATACAGGTGTCGGTATGATCAAAGTCCAGCATCCCGAATTCGAAACATATTATGGTCTTGGAAGCGTGCATAAGGGCACATACAACTGCGCCGATTGCCATATGGGCGTAGCCTATGATAAGAAGGGCAACCCCTATGCAAACCACTTCCTCACAAGCCCTCTCGATAACGAAGAACTTCTTAAGAATAACTGCAGCAAGTGCCACAGCGATCTTGCTTCAATGGTCCGTTCGATCCAGGCGGAAGTTACCGGCAAGGAAAAGACCGTGAGCGCACTTCTCGTCCAGGTCAATGAGAAGCTGGCGGCTGCCATAGAAGGAAAGAAATTGTCCGCCGATACTTTGGCGAAAGTCAAGCAGCTGGACAGAGACGCGCAGTTCTACTGGGATTACGTCTACGTCGAAAACAGTGAAGGAGCTCACAACAGCCAGTTGTCACTATACTGCCTTGACAAGGCGCAGCAGCTTGCAAACGAAGCCCTCGATCTTCTCAAATGACGGATGACGGTATAAAAAAAGAAAAAAGCACAAGCGATAAGAACGGCATGTTTAAAAAGATATTCAGATTCCTGAAAGGCATGCCGTTCAGTTTTATTTTGCTTGCAGTGATCGCAGCGGCCTGCGTACTGGGTAGCGTCATACCTCAGGGACAGACTTTAAGCTATTATATGGAGACCTACGGGGCAAGAAAGGGGAACCTCATAGCAGCCTTTTCTCTTGACAGAGTGTTCAGCTGCTGGTGGTTCATTGCTCTTGCCGCTCTTCTTTGCTTCAACCTGATACTCTGCAGCATTTCAAGGATCAAAGGCGTGATAAACGCCTGGAAGAGAACTAAAAGTTTCGGTATCTGGGGAAGCTGGGTGACGCATCTCGGGCTCCTTTTGCTCATTGTTTCATTTGCTCTCAGCCAGTATACGTCAAAGGAGGAAGAACTGTACGGGATCCCCGGCAGCAAGCAGGCTCTTGGGCGTACGGGCCTTCAGGTGGAGATAGACAGCTTTGACGTATTGCTCCGGGATGACTTTACCGTGGAGCAGTACGTGGCAGGGCTTACTGTACACAACGGCAGCGCATCTTTAAGCGGAGAAGCCTCCGTCAATCATCCCTTCAAGGCCTTTGGCTACCGTTTCTATCAAAACAGCATGGGCTGGGCGAATTACGTCGATATATACAAGGGAGGAGAACTCGTAAAGACGGATCTCATATGCGCAGGGGAATACACATTTCCGGATGATTTCCCGTCCCTTGTCATAATGTTTAACAAGTTCTATCCCGATTTCAGGGAGGCTGAGGACGGTTCTTTCTATACGGAGACCCCGCTCCTTAAGGACCCCAGAAGTCTTTACGGTATATTCTATAACGGCGGTCTAATGTCCATAGACATCGTAAAACCGGGAGAACTCATCACTGTGCACGACTACACTTTCGTTCTGAGAGACCCGGTTCAATATACGCTTATAGTGGGAAAAACGGATCCCTATGCATGGACTGTGGGCCTGGCAGCCGCAGTTTTGCTGGCAGGACTGGTTTTATCTTTTTACGTAAGGCCGTACGAAGAAAGAAAGAGGAAAGAAAATGGCAAAGATTGAAAATATAACGTTCATGGCAGCGCTTGCGGCGTACCTGGTGTCGGCTGCATTGTACTTCGTATATATAGCCGTCAAAAATGGAAAGGTTTCAAAAGCCGCATATACGGTCATGTTTGCAGGTTTTGTATCTCACAGCGTATGTATAGCCGTTCGCGGGATACTTGCCCACAGGCTTCCCCTTACCAATCAATACGAGTTTGCAACGGCTTTCGCCTGGGGCATCACTCTTTGTTTCCTTATTTTCGTCAAGAAATTCAAATTTGACGCTCTCGGCGCTTTCGTAGCTCCTGTTATCTTTCTCGTCATAGGCTATGCTTCAATGCAGAGCAAAGAGATCCATAATCTGATGCCGGCTCTTCAGAGCAACTGGCTGGGATTTCACGTTTCGATGGCCATTATAGGATACGGCGCCTTCGGAGTTGCCTTCGGCGTGGCCATGGCTTTTCTCCTTAAAGACAAGGTCCACGGAAAGATCGCTGAGACCATACCGGATGAAAAAACTCTGGATCTCATCATCTACAGATCCGTGGCCTTAGGTTTTCTGTTCCTGACACTTTGCATGGTGACAGGAGCGATCTGGGCAAACAACGCCTGGGGCAGCTACTGGAGCTGGGATCCTAAAGAGACATGGAGCCTTATAACCTGGATCATCTATGCTGTATTCCTTCACCTCAGGGTCAGAAAAGGTATGACAGGAAAAAAGGCGGCACTTTTCGCCGCCTTGGGATTTGTATGTGTGATCTTTACATATATAGGGGTGAACACCCTTCTGTCAGGGCTTCACAGCTACAAATGACAGGCTCAGTGACAGCCGTGTTCTCCGCAGCCAAATAAGCAGATATGAGCACAATTGGTTATATACATTGTGGAGGTTGTAAAAATGGGAAATAAGATATATGCTGCCAGCTTTTGCAGGAACGGCATTCTGGGCGGAAGTCTGAGCGTAGAAGACGAAGGAGTGCGCTACCGTACGGGCAAGGTGACGGTACCGGCTCAGTTCAGAAATCTTCTTATGAGGTATGAAGATATTGCGGAAGTCGTTCCGGACAGCCTCGGCATTCTCCCGACAGTCAGCCTGAAAATGAGAGACGGCGAAAGTTACAGATTTTTAGTTTTCGGCAGAAAGAGTTTCTGCGAAGATGTAAATTCTCATAAATAGTCGCAAAGGAAGTGGGATCTTCATGGAAAAACAGAAAGATGATATTGCGGTCCTTTCCGCAAACAGAGAGAAAGCGATAGTAAAGACAAGTGTCATAGCATGGGTATTGGTACTTTGCATGCTTTTGTCATTCGCTGCTTGCGGAAACAAAGCTGCAGAGGAAACAGAAGAGGTCCCTGAAAAGCCCACGGTCATATCTGATTATTCCGACGGAGTCAAAGTAGTTGCAGCCGCTTATCCTGAAGCGGTAGCAAAAGATATGGATGCAGCCGCATACGCTATGGGCAGCGCTGAATACATGAAGTGGGTCGAAGACTATTTCGGCAAAATGGAGGAAGCAGCACTTCACCAGGACGGTATGACGGACTTTTATAAAGAACTTCAGAGTAAGATTATGGCGCCTGATAAAGACGGTAATATAGTCTGCTCTCCTCTTAATATATACATAGCAGCAGCCATGCTTGCGGAAGTGTCTGACGGGAATACAAGGACTCAGGTTTTGGATGCCCTTCATGCGGGCAGCATGGATGAACTGAGGAGCAGGATCAAGGCTCTTTGGGATGTCAATTATCTTAATACTCCCACGGTCAAGTCCATACTTGCAAATTCAATGTGGCTGAGAAACGATATGGAATACAATGAAGATACCTTGGGAAAACTTGCAGATATCTATTACGCTTCGTCATTCAGCGGAAAAATGGGCTCAGAAGAAATGAACGAAGCCTTAAGGAAATGGACCGACGAGGCTACGGGAGGACTGCTCAAAGACTATGTTAAAGATATGTCCTTAAACGAGATGACTGTCCTTGCCCTTGTATCAACACTCTATTACAAAGCAGCCTGGACTGATAATTTCAGTGCAGACAGGACATATGCAGAAGTGTTTCACGGAACTGAGGGAGACAAGGAAGTACCCATGATGCACAAAGACGGGACTATGAGCGTTTATGACTGTGATAATTTTATAGCCTTAGGCCTCGGACTTAATGATAGCGGCACCATGTTTTTCTTCCTTCCGAAGGACGGTATAGACCCTGCGTCGTTGGCTGCGGATGCGCAGGCAATGAGCCTTGTAAGAGAACCGGGAAGTGTCGAAAGCATTTACCCGATAGTACACCTTACTGTTCCTAAATTCGAAGTATCGTCTAAGACCGATCTTTGCGAAGTATTCAAAGTTTTGGGAATGACTGATGCCTTTGACAGGTACAGCGCTGATTTTTCAAATCTCACGGACGCTATAGACGAGATTTGGCTGGATTCAGCTGAACACGCAGCCATGGTCAAGATAGACGAAGAAGGCGTCACCGGAGCTGCATATACGGAATTGGCGTTCGCAGGATCCGGCTTGCCTCAGAATGAGATAGATTTCAAGGTCGACAGACCCTTCTACTTCGTTGTCAGTTCCAGAGATGGCGCACTGCTGTTCTCCGGAGTCGTAAGGAACGTGGATTGATCTGTATCAAAGAATCATTATCAATGGGAAGATCTCTTTTCTATGTGAGTACCTTCCCATTTTTGTTGCAGAGTTTAGATAAGTTATCAGTTGAAGTCTCGCAGAGAATAATAGATAATTAAGCATATAGCTTCAGGAAAGGAGACCGGGTAACGATGAACAATAAGAATGTGGTCGAACGGGACCGTGACGGCAACATCACAAAAGAGATAAGATACGACGGAAAAGGTGAAGTGCTCTTCACCCATGTGACCGAGTGGAAGGACGGGCGTATAGTACGCAAGACAAGCTACGACGCCAAAGGAGCTGAAACAGGTTCCTGCGAATACGAATACGATGAAAGAGGAAACAACATTAAAGGCAGCTGGTTCGTATACAATAAAGGTTTTCTCATGGAAGCTGAATTTGTCTATGATCCTGAAGACCGTATCATCGAAAAGACTCACTTCGGTAAAGGCAGTATAGCGACAAACAAGACATATTATACATACAACGCCGAAGGCAAGATCCTTTGCGAAGAGTACTACGGAGCGTGGCCTGATTGCGCTCCATGCTATACCTATAATGAGTACGGCAGCGACGGAGTGCTTGTCAAAAGCCGAACGGAAGATGAAAATCACAACTTGCAGCACTATGAGCTGTACAGGTCAAACGAATCAGGGAAGATATCGGAGTATACGAGCTATGATGAAAAAGGCAAAGCTCTGTACTCGTACAAGTACTATTTCGATGCCGAAGGCAACAAGACTAAGACCGAGCGTTATGACGGAGACGGAAAACTTGTCTCGAGCACCTGATCGACAGGGAAGAGGATACAGAAAGTGCAAGATACAATACATGCCGGGTAGGCAATGGAGGATATATATGAAAACAGTCGTTATAACGGGCTCAGCTAGAGGCCTGGGATATGAGATGGCCCTAAGGTTCAGGAGAAAAGACTATAACGTGGTCCTGAGCGATCTGAACGAAGAAAACCTGGAGAAGGCAAAAGCGCAGCTCCTTTTAGAAAGCGGGCAGGGCAGCGTTGTGTCGACCCTTTGCAATGTGGTGTCTTACAGCGATCTAGAAGGGCTCATGGCCTTTGCTCTTGAGAATTTCGGATCTGTTGATATATGGATCAATAACGCGGGAGTCAATCAGCCTGATAAACCTGTATATGAGCTGAGCGAAAAGGAGATCAGCCTCATGATAGACGTAGATCTCAAAGGTGCCGTATACGGCTCGAAGATAGCCTATGCGCAGATGAAAAAGCAGGGCTTCGGCCAGATCTATTCCATAGACGGATACGGTTCAAACGACGCCATGATGATGGGGCTCACCCTTTACGGTACATCTAAAAGAGGGCTCACGTATTTCATGAAAGCCCTTGCAAAAGAGAGCGATACCATGAAGGATAACATCCAGGTCGGAAGACTGTCTCCCGGCATCATGATCACCGATTTTCTCGTGAATGCCAACAACGACAGCACAAAGATCGATCTGCCGGAGAAAACGAAGAAGGTCTACAACATTTTGGGCGACTACCCCGATGTCATAGCAGATTTTCTTGTAGAGAAAATGGTCAATAATTCCAAGAGCGGAGTCTGCTTCGAGTGGCTCACGAACGGCAAGGCCTTTGTCAGATTCCTGACGGCAGGATTCAACAAGAGAGACTTCTTCAAGTAGGGGAAAAAGAAAATGGGTATATTTGATAAGATCGACGACCTCATCGATGCAGCCGAGGAGAACAGAGAACTAGAGCGCCGGAGACTGATGGAGCTCAGTGAAAAAGAGCTGCTTGTTGAGATCATCCTGAAACTGGATGAGATCAAGAGCAACCAGTTCTTCTACAGCGACTGAGGGTTGTATCACAACGATAACTTATAAAGAGCGTACTGATTGAGGGAGACTCCCTCAATGCTTGCTTCAATTGCAAGTTTTTTGTGCAGGCTTTTTGGTATACGTATCACGAATCTTCCGCTGTAGTCTTCTGATGAAATGCATTCCGGAATTTGTTTTCCTCCCTGCAGGGCTACTTCAAGCCACAGCTCCATGGCTTCATTCAGATTGCGATACGCTTCTTCAAATGTGTTTCCTACACTTATACACCCCTCGAACTCGAGGACAGATGCGGCAAAATATGAACCGCTCTCATCGGCGATAGGCTGTATTATTCTGGAGTAGGGGAGCTTCATGTATTCTGCAACAGTCATTTCTGGTCTCCTTCTATGATCGTTAGTACAAGTCTCACATATATTGCTTTGACCGGGCTGGTTTTCGGTATAGTGAATCCCAGCCCGTTTTTGTTTCTAAAAAAGCAATGTGAGCCTTTTTGTCTTACGATTTGAAATCCGTTGTACTCTAATACTTTTTGTAATTCTGCAAATGAAATATCGGTGATCTGCAGGTGCATTTTTTGAATGATCTTTTCAATGTTGCCCACTGAAACCTCCAAAATGATACTATATGTGATACTATATTGTCAATGTTAAAATATGGCAATAGTATGCATCATATGGTAAGTAATGTCAATTAAAACATAAAAAGGAGCAGTTGATTGTTCCGCCAGAGCAGAGACCTTTGTCTCAAATCGTTGTTTAGATAGTGACGGCATGCAAAGAATAGTGTAATATCAAAGTATCAAAGATAATTATCAAATAAGGAGATCAAAATGTCAGATTATGATACAGGCGGCAATCCGTCTATAAGAGAAGTATTGGAATTGGTATATGACGCGCTGGAAGAAAAAGGATACAACGGCATAGATCAACTGGGCGGATTTCTTCTGACAGGGGACCCTTCATACATTACGGTCAACAGGAATGCAAGAAATATTCTGATGAAGTATTATGACAGAGACGAGTATGTAGAAGAACTTCTCTTGCAGTATTTCAAAAAGTAGGGACAATGGATATACATATTGCTGAATCTGATCTGACCCCGGATGTGGCAGATGCCTTGATCAAATTGTCACAGGATTGGGAAGCCGAAAACAGCTGCCACGGTTACAGAAGGAATACTCTGGATGATATAAAGGGAAACCGTATTTTTCTTGCAAAAGAGGGCGAGCGCATCATCGGATATCTTTTCGGTCATGTTGAGAAAACGGCACGAAAAACCACGATAACAGATGCGAATGTTCCCATATTTGAAGTGGAAGAGATTTATGTTGTCCCCGAGTACAGATGCCGGGGCATAGGTACTGAGTTATTTGAGTATCTGGAGAATAATGCTTTAGACGGAGCGGAATATATCATGCTGTCTACGGCAACCAAAAACTGGAGAGCCATACTTCACTTCTATATCGATGAGCTCGGAATGGAATTCTGGAATGCCAGGCTGTTCAAGAGAGTGAAGCAGGATTCATAATCGTTATTATTTTGATATAGGGTCATAAATATGAATGCAAAGGTAAAATATCTTTCCGACGGAAGAGTTGAACTGAATTTCGACAACGGCGACTACTATGTGGGAGAGCTCAAAGGCAGCAAGATAACGGGTAAAGGGCGCCTTGTATATGCGAGCGGTAAGATCTATGAAGGAGACTTCCTCGACGATCAATGGCACGGCTTTGGCAAGGCCGAGTTTTTTGATGCCAAGGGAAAACTGACAAGCAGCTACGAGGGCGGATGGTCCCACAACAAAAGGGAGGGTCACGGCAAAGCGATCTGGTACGATGCAGACGGCAATTTCTTGTCGTCTAATGATGCAGAATACCATAGCGACGAGATAGACGGCCACAATCTGACCGAATGGGCGAACGGCGACACTATGGAAGGTACCTTCAGGCGTTACGATCCCATCGGTCCTGTCGTATACCGTTACGGAAGCAAGAGAGGCGTTTTGGGATCGTCGCTTCAGGGATGGTCCTATGAAGGTCCGATGTTCGTTTCAGGCGGGAAATACATGAGGCAGGGGCACGGAAAACTCTATGCAGCGGACGGTACCGTTTATGAGGGCGAATTCAAAAATGACGAGCTTAACGGACGCTTCGTCATCACATACCTCGGTGGCAGGACCGAAACTGCATATTACCAAAACGGCGTAAGGAAGGACAGTATCCCCGATAACTATGAAGAGTCGGCGGATCCGGTGCCGGAAGAGGAAGAAGAAATAAGTTCCGGGATGTCGGCATGGAAGCCCGATGACGACGACGAGAGCTTCCTTCACGTCAGGTACAAGGGAAACGACAAGTATCCCGATGAGCTTCGTCCGTACTTTGAAGGCGTCATAGGCATGGAGGCCGTAAAGGACCAGCTCGACAATATGTACAAGCGCTTCCGTATAGACAAGATGCGCCAGGAGGCTCTGGGCCTCAAAGGGGCAAAGCAGGGCTTCTATTTCATAATCACGGGAAACCCGGGCACGGGAAAGACCACGGTAGCCCGCATAATAGGCAATATGCTCAAAGACCTGGGATTCCTGAAGGGCAATACCTTCGTTGAGGTGGACAGAGGAAAACTTGTAGGCCAGTATATAGGGCATACAGCGAATCAGACCCAGGCTGTCATTGAATCCGCAAGAGGAGGCACGCTCTTTATAGACGAGGCATATAACCTCTTCAGAAAAGACGACCCCAAGGATTTCGGTATAGAGGCCATAGATACCCTTCTTAAAGACATGGAGGATCACAGGGGCGAGTACTGCTGCATATTGGCAGGATATAAAGACAGGATGGACGAGATGATCAAGTACGCCAATCCCG
Organism: Bacillota bacterium; assembly: GCA_017619385.1. Classification (GTDB taxonomy): domain Bacteria; phylum Bacillota; class Clostridia; order Peptostreptococcales; family Anaerovoracaceae; genus RUG13409. Next base: position 8,621 of record JAFZSM010000084.1, on the reverse strand, counting down.
GTCTTGCTTCCCGCTTCGATCACAAGATACATATTGCGGACTACTCTTCCCTTGAAATACTGGATATATTGGTCAGCATGGCTGCATCAAAGCATTTCTATATCAGGTCGGAGGCACAGTCCGTCATCCTTTCAAGGATAGAAAAAGAAAAGGTGGATGATACCTTCGATAACGCAAGATGCGCAAGAAGGCTTCTTGACGAAGCCATAGAAAGGCAGGCCATAAGGCTTTCGGAGGACCTTGATTCCATAGATATGACCACGCTTCAGATCCTGGAGAGGGCGGATTTCGGACAGATCAAGGGCGAGGATGCCAATGACCTTGACAGCTGCCTTGAGGAGCTCAATTCTTTGGTCGGTCTTTCCGATGTCAAGAGCGAGATCAACAGTTTCGTGCAGACCGTGAAAGTCCAGAACGAAAGCAGGAGAAGAGGTCTTTCCATAGCGTCCAATCCCGTTTCTCTCAACATGGTGTTCACGGGAAATGCCGGGACCGGCAAGACCACGGTGGCCAGGCTTCTTTCGAAAATATATTACCATCTCGGTCTTTTGAAAAGGCCCGACGTGTTCGTCGAATGCACAAGAGCCGACTTGGTCGGAAGATATCAGGGAGATACGGCTCTTAAAGTAAAGGATGCCGTGCGCTCGGCTCTTGGAGGCATACTCTTTGTTGACGAGGCATATTCTCTAATAAACGGACCGGGAGATACCTTCGGACAGGAGGCTGTCAATACGCTCGTGAGCGAGATAGAGAACAACAGGGAAAACCTGGCTGTGATACTGGCCGGATACACAAAGGAGATGGAAGAGTTCTTAAAGAGCAACCCCGGTCTTAAGAGCAGGATCCCAAGAGTCGTCGAGTTCCCGGATTACAGCCTTGAAGAGCTGATGCAGATATTCAGAAGAGACCTTCTCAAGAGGGGATATGAAGACGACATGGGAGACGAGGTCCTTAGGGAGCTCATTGCCCGTGAAATGTCAAAAGAAGATTTCGGTAACGCAAGAGGCGCAAGGAACCTTTGCGATAAAGTCATAGAAAAGCACAACGAGAGGATGAACGCTGCCGACCTTTCATCTCTCAGCGATGATGACATACTTTCTATCACGGATGAGGATATGTCAATCTGAGATAATGGGGAAGAAGTTAGTAGTCAATGCGGTATTTGCTCTGTGTTTTGCGACGATCAGGTTTTGATACCGGGAGGAAAGTTCAATGGATAGGGATGGTTTAGATCATACAAAAGCCGGAAACGGTCCGGCGGCAGCAGGGAGCACTTTAGGGGTGCAGCCCGTAGGGAAACTCCTCCTTCAGTATGCTGTCCCTACGATAGCCAGCACACTTGTTGCTTCTTTGTACAATATGATAGACCAGGTGTTCATCGGGAGGAGAGTAGGCTACCTGGGAAACGCTGCTACGACAGTGGCCTATCCCTTGACCATACTCTGCGGGGCTCTGTGCCTTTTGGTGAGCAACGGCTCCAATATTCCCTTCAATATGTCGAACGGAAAGGGACAGCGCAAGGAAGCCATGGGCTTTGCCGGAAACTGTCTGACGCTTCTTTTGATCGAAGGGCTGGTATTGGCTGCTGCCGTCGCAGCATTTACACCCAGGCTCATATATATATTCGGATCCACTGAGGAAGTCGCACCTTATGCTATGCGGTATATGCGTATCATAGCAGCCGGGATCCCTTTTCTTACCTTCACTAACGGAGGGACTCTCCTGGTCCGTTCCGACGGCAGCCCCAAATACGCAATGGTGTGCTCCATGAGCGGGGTGATCATCAATTTTGTACTTGACTATTTGTTCCTCTATCCGCTGGATATGGGGATCGGCGGCGCTGCATGGGCAACCGTCATAGGACAGGTCATATCTGCAGTCATGACTCTTCTTTATATGTTCCGTTTTAAAACAGGGCGTTTTCAGCGGGACGATTTCGTTCTCAGCGGCTCTAGGCTGAGGCAGATCGTATCCTTAGGTGCTGCTGCAAGCCTCAATCAGGCTGCGATGCTGGTCATGAATATGGTGCTCAACAGCTCTCTCCGTCATTACGGGAATCTTTCTGTTTACGGAGGAAGCGAAGCCCTTGCAGCTGCAGGCATCGTGACGAAGGTCAGTTTTCTGTTTTTCTCTACAATAATAGGGTGCTCCATAGGAGGACAGCCCATAATGGCTTTCAATTTCGGAGCAAAAAACTACGATCGTGTCATAAAGACCTACAGGCTGATACTTGCGTATGCGCTTTGTGTCGGGGCTTTGGAAACGGTGATATTCCGGGTCTTTCCTATGCAGATCATACGTCTTTTCGGAAACGGAGAACTGGGGTATTCCGAATTTGCCGTAAGGTATATGCAGGTATTCATGCTTCTGGTCATACTCACGGGGATACCGCCTATTTCCATGAACGTAATGAGCAGCATAGGAAAGGCAAAAAAAGGTATAGTCATCTCCATGTCCAAGCAGTTGATACTTATAGTTCTTTTGCTTTTAATACCTTTAAGATTCGGCATTGACGGGATATTGTATGCAGGACCTGTGGCGGATGTTATCGCGGCAGCGGCTTCATATATCGTTCTGCGGCCTGAATTCAAAAAGATGAAAGAGATGCAATCATGTCTTTACACATAGTATTCGTTCAACCGGAGATACCGTCCAATACGGGCAATATCGCAAGAAGCTGCGCAGCCACGGGCAGCGTTTTGCATTTGGTGAGACCCCTTGGTTTTACCCTAGACGACAAGCATCTTAAAAGGGCCGGTCTTGACTATTGGCCTTATGTGAAGCTCGAAGTCCATGACAGCCTGGAAGATTTCCTCTCGAAATATGAGGGGCGGCGCATGTGGCTTGCTACGACAAAAGGGAAGCAGCGGTATACGGATGTAAGCTACCGGGATGAAGATATGATACTGTTCGGAAGAGAGACTGCAGGACTTCCAAGGGACTTCATAGAAAAGCACATGGAAAGTGCTGTAAGGATACCTATGAGCGAAGAGACAAGGCTAAGATCCTTTAACCTTGCCAATTCTGCCAACATCATACTCTTTGAGGCATTGAGGCAGCTTGGCTTCCCGGGTCTGGAAGAGGTAATATATTAGTTTTCGTAACCGGACAAAAAGAGGAAAACAGATTTACGAACTCATAAACGCAAAAGGCGATACATACTATATAGAAAGACCGTCAAAGATAGGACTTGTTAAGGTCGGCGAGGCAGAAGTGTGCCTTGTGGACAGCGGTAACGATAAAGACGCAGGCAAAAGAATAGCAAGGATCATAGAGGAAAACGGATGGACTTTAAAAGCTATATATACCACCCACTCCCATGCTGATCACATAGGCGGATGCAGATATCTTCAGGAGCGCTTTGGATGCAAGGTATACTCGCACGGCATTCAAAGAGGCTTTGCCGAGGCTCCTTTGCTTATGCCGGGATTTCTTTACGGAGGAGATCCTCCCAAAGAGCTCAGGGGCAAGTTCCTCGTTGCCCAGAGCTTCGAAGTGACGCCCCTTAAGTGCGAAGACCTTCCGGAAGGCTGGGAGATGACGGTGCTCAGCGGACACACATCGGACATGGTAGGATACAAAACCCGGGACGGGGTATTGTTCCTCGGTGATGCGCTTCTTGGCCATGATGTGCTGGAAAAACATCCTGTCAGCTACGTAGCTGAAATAGGGACTTATCTTGACACGCTTGAGACTGTCAAGACCTTAAAGGCAGATCTTTACATACCGTCCCATTCGGTAATGCTTACGGAGATAGAAGATCTGGCAGAATACAATATAAGCGTAGTGCACTCAGTGGGGGATAAGCTTGCAGAGCTTTGCAAAGAACCCCTCATCTTTGAGGAACTGCTCAAAAAAGTATTCGAAGTTTACGAGATACCTATGAACATGGTCCAGCATGAGCTCATAGGAAGCACGGTAAGATCCTACCTTACATGGCTCAGCGGAACGGGCCGCGTGCACTCAGAATTCAGGGATAACATGCTGTACTGGACAGTATAGCTTCGGTATATATCGGGAGCTGATACTCTTGTGCCGACGCTTCTTGTATTGAGGTGAGGTTTTATGAAAAAGATAGTTAAACTGATATGTATACTTCTTGCGCTGCTTTTGATAGCGGCTGCTTGTTTCCTTTTTTATTGCAGGGTGATAAATCATAGATCTTTCATGGCGGGATTCGTGGATCTTGTATTGAAGCTTCAGAAGAGAAGCGATAAATTCATGTTCACAGAAGAAGCCGAGAAATATATAGAACAGAAGGCTGAGGAAAACAAAGAACCCGTAGTCATAGACAAGGCTAAATTCGGCATAAGCATAAAGGAAGAGGATCTCGATCCTTTGCAGGCATTCATATATAACGATTTGGAAAGCCCCGAAGTCACGGTCTTTTACTTCCACGGAGGAGCATATATCAATCAGCCCAACAATCAGCAAAAGACCATGGCGGCAAGAACGGCTAAGGAGACAGGAGCTGAAGTGGTCCTCATGGTGTATCCGAAAGAACCTGTCTACGAATGCAAAGACGCTTACGAGGTATGCGAAGCATACTACCTTGAATATATCGAAAAGAATGAATGCGGCAAGATAGTCTTCATGGGAGATTCTGCAGGCGGGGGCTTAGCCCTGGGCCTTGCGGAGGTCTTGAAGGCCGAGAGAAAGAAAGGACCCGATGAACTTGTTCTCATTTCCCCCTGGGTGGACGTTACCATGTCCAATCAGGATATGTGGCATTACCTTGATCTTGATCCCATGCTGGGCATCGAAGGTCTCAGAAAGATGGGAGAAGTATGGGCAGGAGAACTCGATATGGAAGATCCGATGGTAAGTCCCATTTACGGAGATCTGAAAGGTCTTTGCCCGGTGACTCTTACTACGGGTACCTGGGAAGTACTTTATCCGGACACCCTGCTCCTTAAGACAAAACTTGAAGAAGCCGGGGTCAAATGCACGTATATAGAAGGGATGAACATGATCCATTGCTATCCCATAACTCCTATTCCGGAGGCAAAGGAAGCTTTGGAACTGATCTGGGATGCAATAACCAGATAACAAAGAATAAAGAAGGTTACATTAGATGGGAAGATCGGGAAAATCAAACGGCAGGATAATAAGCATCATTATCTATGTTGCGGTCGGGATCATTTTAGGAAGAGACTTCAGCGTCATATACAAAACATATCTGCGTGTTTCCATGGATATGGGGTTATCGGAGTTTTTCAAAGCTCTTCTGATCCTTTATGTTTTTGTCGCCTTGACTCTTTACGCAGCCCTGGCTATCCAGGTCATAATCCATGAGTCGGGGCATATGGTTTTCGGGCTTCTTACGGGATACAAATTAGTATCGTTCCGTATTTTCAGCTTCGTGTGGATCAGAAGCGAAGGTAAAGTCAGATTCAAGCGCATGTCAGTGCCTGGAACGGCAGGCCAGTGCCTCATGTCACCGCCTGATCTTGTGGACGGCAGGATGCCCGTCTTTTTATACAATCTTGGCGGGGCTTTGATGAACCTTGTTTTCAGCATAATATTCTTTTGCCTGTCTAGGATCACCCTTCAGTACTATTTTCTTTCTGTCTTTTTAAAGACCGTGGCTCTCATTGGAGTATCCACTGCTCTTACCAACGGCATACCCATGCATCTTGGGACTATCACAAACGACGGAGCCAATGCTCTTTTGCTTAAGAAAGACAAGGATGCCACAAGGGCTTTCTGGATCCAACTCAAAATAAACGAGCAGATAGCAAACGGTATAAGGCTCAGATATATGCCTGAAGAATGGTTCGAAGTGCCGAGCGACGAAGCTATGGAAAACAGCATCATTGCATCCATAGGAGTCCTTGCAGCCAACAAATTGATGGATGAGAGGAAATTCGGGAAAGTAAAATCCCTAACCACACATCTCCTTGAAGTAGGAGGCGGCATTATAGGGCTTCACCGCTGCCTTTTGGTTTGCGACCTCATATACATAGAACTTATGGAAGAATGCAGGGAAGATATCATAGAGATGCTTCTTTCAAAAGAGCAGAAAAAGATCATGAAGGCCATGAAGACTTCCATAACGGTCTTAAGGACGGAATATGCTTTAGCTCTCCTTCACGAGAAGGATGAGGACAAAGCGAAAGCGATCGAAAAGAGATTTGAACGCGTTGCCCGCAAGTATCCGTATCCATCAGAACTCTCAGGAGAAAGAGAACTGGTGGCAGCGGCCAGGAGCTGCGCGGAAGGTAAAAAGAATAAGTAGGAGCAATAGATAATGACTGTATTCAGATGTCCCCATTGCGGGGCAGAGACGGCTTACGATCCGTCGAAAGGAAAGGTCGTATGCGAGTACTGCGGCAGTGAGCTGACCGTAGAGGATTACAATGCCTATCTCGACGAAAAAGGGCTTTATCAGGCCAATGAATTGAGCTGCCGCCAGTGCGGAGCGACCATACTCAGCACCGACAATACGGTAGCCACTTTCTGCAGTTTCTGCGGTTCTCCTTTGGTCCTTGACAGCCGCATAAGCGAAAAGAAAAAACCGGACTATATCATCCCCTTCAGGATCAAAAAGAAAAAAGCATACTCCATATACAGAAACAAGATAGACCGTACGCTCCTCGCTCCCAAATGGATGAAGGACGAGGATAATGAACAGAAGATAAGGGGAATCTACATGCCCTTTCATATATATCGTTTCACATATACGGGTACATATGAGGGTGAAGGCTCAAAAACCAAGATAGAAAAGCAGAACGGAAAGAAGTACGACGTTACAAGGACCTATGAGATAGAGTCTCCCGTTACGGTGGATTACGATTTCATTCCCGCTGACGGAGCGGCATCTTTCCCGGATTCCATAAGCAGGGCGGTCTGCCCCTATTCTGAAAATGATCTGGAAGGTTTCCAGCTCCCGTATTTTGCAGGTTATTACGCAGACGGAGCTGACGTTCCGGAGAGTCTTTACGCGGGCAAGATGGAAGCCATAGTAAGAAACGACATAGGGTCGAAAAGCAATTTAAAGTCCGGTGGACTTGAGATAGATACCCGCAAGATGCAGGAAAGCATCGAGCTCGAAAAAAGCGTAAAGACAGCCATGTTCCCCGTGTGGTTCATGTCTTTCAGAAACAAGGATAAGATAAGCTACGCTGCAGTCAACGGACAGACAGGAGAACTGGCTGCAGATATCCCTATCAGTTTCAGAAGATATCTTGCAGCATCCGTCATAGTTGCTGCAGTCATTTCCATACTCTTCAACCTGGTATTTACCCTGACGCCGGGCAATCTGATGACCGTATCGTCAGCATTGGCAGTGGTGGCTCTCATAATGGCTAACAGCCTTCTTAACGATACTTTCAGAAGAAAAAGGCATTACGATGATGCAGGATACAGCGGAGTGGATGAAGAGCCAATGGAAGGAAAGCCGGTAGATCCCAAAAGAGCAGTCAAGCTGCTTGGCGGGCTTTTCTGGATGATCTTCTTCACCTTTGCAGTCGGCGCAGTCATATCTTTGGGCTTTGACGATACCTTCATACTGCAGATACTTCCGGGACTCTTTATAGCTATATTCATAATAATAGTCATAGGCAGTTTAAACAAAAAAGTAGCCGGTATAAGGAAAAAGAAGGCGCCTTTTTGGTACAAGCTTTTCACCTTTGCAAAGCCTGTCCTCGGCGCCATGGCATGCTGGTATGTTAAGTCGTTCTATCCCAATACCGACGAGTATGCTTACCTTGCCGCCATGTTTTCCATACTCATGATCATACTCACAGCCTTTGATATAGTGAGGGCTCAGAACAGATTCACCATGAGAGATCTTCCTATTTTCAATGAGAAAAGAGGAGGTGACGAGTAATGGCTAAAAAGAAGAAAAAACCGGGCCTTGTTGAAAGGCTGGCAGCCGTTTCCGACAGGACGTGGATGCTCATATGCATAGCGGCGATCCTTGTGCTCCTCACTCCCATAGCTTGGGATATCCTGATTCCCGAAAACAGCAGGACCTCATATAATACCGATCCCAAGGACCTCATAGTCATACATGATGATGCGGATCTTCTCACGGTAGAAGAGGAGTCAGAGCTCTATAGTCACATGCTTCCCATCACTCAATACGGAGGAGTTGCTTTCTATACAAGCCGCAGTTCGGTGTCCTCTGCCGAGTCCTATGCAAAGAAGTGTTACAGAGCGAATTTCGGTACAAAGAGCGGTACGCTCTTCCTCATAGATATGTATAACTGACAGATATACATATTCTCTGACGGCAAGATATTCACAAAGGTGACCAAAGCAAGAGCAAGGACCATAACGGACAATGCTTACAGACTTGCCACAGCAGGAGACTACTTCGGCTGCGCAAAAAAGGTCTTTGACCAGATGACGATCACCCTGTCAGGAGGTTTCATACCTCAATATATGAAGCACGTATGCAACGCCCTCATATCCTTTGCCATCGGCCTTCTTTCCGTATTCATAGTTGCGAATGCCAGGACCAGGATGCAAAGCGATAACGAGGTCAAGGTCTTCAATGAAATGGCAAAGAAAGGTCTTACGGTGGGAGCGCCTCTCTCATCAGAACTTATCAGCATCAAAAAGACCCGCCACGTGGAAGACAGCGGCGGAGGGTCTTCGGGAGGCGGCGGTTCTTC
>JAFZSM010000083.1 GCA_017619385.1 Bacillota bacterium | reverse complement strand
TATCCTCTCGATCTGCTCTTTGCTGTATGTTTCCTTATCCATAGCACGTCACTCTCCGTATTTCCGCTTACTGTTCAAGCTACATTTCCCTGAGCTTTTCTATCTCTTCTTCCGTGACTTTAAGCCCGTCTTTCAAGAAGCCCGAAAAACTTCCGTAAAGCTCGTCGGCTTTGCCGTATAAAGCATCTAAAAACTCCGTGCGGGCTCCGAATAAAACTTTCAAAGCCTCCTCATTTTTTTCATCGAAATCTTCCTGTTTTGACCTTATCATCTTGATGATCCCTTTGATCTCGTCGCTGAGATTTTCATTGGTCTTTAAATAGTCTCTGACTATATCCTCTTTTTCGACCCCCAGTATCTCCTGGATGAGCAAGGCAGCAAAACCGGTACGGTCTTTTCCGGCAGTGCAGTGCCATAGAACGGCCTTTTCCCTTTCCTTAAGAAGAATGTCCAGGAAAGTTCTGTAACAGGAAATGCAGCTTTGGTTCTGAATGAATCCGGCATAGACTCTGCACATGTGTTCCATGGATATCTGAGGATCTGCCCCCATTGCTTTGAAAAGAGATCTGTCCGTTTTTTCTTCCCTGGTGACTCCTTCCACGAGGTCGCCGAATGCGGGAAGATGCAGATATTCTATTCCCAGGACCGAAGGATCCGGTTTTTCCGTACACTCCTGACTCGTACGAAAATCGACGAACATGTCCACCATCGATCCGAGTTTTTCCTTGTCCTCATCGCTCGCAGGAAAAAGCTGGCCGCTCCTCAGCAGTTTCCCTGCCTTGATCTTTCTGCCGCCGTATCCGGTCATTCCTCCCAGGTCTCTGGTGTTGTTCAAATTATTAAACTCTATCAGCCTGCTGATACTGTTTGTCATCGTCCCCGATCCACCGCCAAATATGAACAAACTCAAAAATTGATTATTCCTCGCAGATGGCAAAGATCCTGCAGGGGAGTCCGTTGGCGTGCTCGAAGTTAGCCCATGTGCCTATGACGATGGCTCCGGCCTGAGGCACTTTGTCCAGATTGCAGAGAAGCTCTACCTGGAGATGGCCGTGGTCGAGAACGTATCTTTCGCAGGCCAGGTCTTCATGCTTTGCGCACTCGGCGGATCCGTCGGTATCGAGGGTCTCATGGCCGTTGGCTGCAGCGTGTCTTACCTCGTATATGTATTTTATGGCTTCAAGTGACCAACCGGGGAAGTTCTCGCTTCCGTCTTCGGCTATACCTGACATCTTATCCATATTGGGCCAGTTTACGTACCAGTCTGTTCTGAGCGCTACGAAGGCTCCCTCCGGGATATCTCCGAACTTTGCCTCGTATTCCTTTATATCCTCTACCGTAACGCAGTAAGTCTGGCATTCCTTGACTTTTGCCGTAATGTCGATGACGCAAAGAGGCAGAGCCATATCTTTGCTTACAAAGCTTTCTGCGAATTTACCTGTCTTGCAGAAGTGAGCCGGAAAATCGACGTGTGTACCGAACTGTCCCGGGAACTTGAACTGCTGGATCTGGCACTCGAGTATGGGGTTGCCCCAATCGAAGATCACGTTGCCGAGCTGCACGGAACCTTCCGGCATACCGCTCCAATAAGGGCTGTCATTGTTCATGGTGTGGGAAAGTTCCACCCATTTGAGCTTCTTCAGCTCATCCAATTGATTCCAAAGTTTATACATATTTACCTCCTGTATTTTCACTCCCGGATCATTATTCCTGTTTTACAAAAATTGATTGCTTTCATTATACAATATTTGCTTCGGTCACAAAACCTTTATTGATTATCTTTATGATATTAAGATCTCTGTCAAGAAGCAGTATATTCGCATAGGACCCCGGTGAAAGAGTCCCGTAGTCTTTCCCGGCGCCAATGCTTTTTGCCGGGTTTTCGCTTGCGCTTCTTACGGCAGACTCCAAAGGAACACCCATCTCCACAGCTTTCTTAAAACAGGAATAAAGGTCAGTTACGCTTCCCGCAATGACGTTTTCGTCCTTCGCAAGTACTGCTTTGCCGCCTCTTACCGTCACTTCCTGTCCTCCCAGCTCATATACGCCCTCAGGCATAGCGGTCGCCCTCATGCTGTCAGAAATGAGCACCACTTTGTCATCTCCGAAGAGCTTGTATGCCAGCCTTAAAACTGCAGGATGGAGATGGATACCGTCTGCTATTATTTCCGCATATGCGCCTGCCTCCGCGGCGGCAAGGACGGGGCCGGGAGCCCTGTGCCCTATACCCGGCATCGCGTTGAAACAATGGGTAAGGTGATTTGCCCCTAAGGCAAAGGCTTTAGCTGCGGTCTCATAATCGCAGTTCGTGTGGGCGACGGATATATTGACATCTCCGGCATACTTTTTGATATCATCCATATCTTCCATGCATTCGGGGGCCAGGTCCAGGAGTTTTATCATACCGCAGGCTGCAGCTTGGAACTCTCCGAAGAGCTCTCCGCTGAAAGGGACGGCAAGGTCCGGATCCAGGGCTCCGCTGCGATGAGGGCTTATGAAGGGACCTTCAAGGTTGACACCTATTATCCCTGCCCCACTTTCGCATCTGTATGAGTTCAGCGCTGAAAGGACTTCTTTTGTCCTGCCCTTTTCCATCATTACGGTGGCAGGGCACAGCGCAAGGACCCCTCTCGAAGCCTCATAGGCTGCGATCTTTTTTATAGCATCCTCCGTGCCGTCGGAAAAATCCGCTCCCTTTGCTCCGTGCAGATGGACGTCCACAAAGGCGGGCACTGCGTAAAGGCCTTCTGCATCGAAGACTTCCCCTCCCGGCGAAGGCATCGCTGCGATACGCTCCCCGTCTATGTAAATATCGCGCTTTTCAAATATATGGTTTTCAGTATATACAACAGCGTTTATGATCTTCATTTCTACAAGAAAAGCCCGGGACATGCTCGGGCTTGATTTTAATTATAACTTCTTTTCTTATTCTGCCTCTTCTGCTTCTTCTGTTTCTTCAGCTGCTGCAGGAGCATCGAGTTTTTCATGTATCTCGTCTCTCAGCTTGAAGAGGACGATAAGAGTAACTATTGCCGTCACTATGGCGGCAACACCTAAAACGGCGAAGATCACGGCGAATGTCTCCAGCGGCATCGTTTTGTGAAGCGGCACTACGGTCACCATCGCTATATTGAGAGCGAGGGTCAGTATCTTCAATGTTCTGATCGTGGTCTCGCGGGGAGACCCATAGTCATTTGCCACAAGCTCAAGGCAGCCGAAAAAGAAGAACATAAAGACTGCAGCGACCACATTTTCCAAAGTCGTAAGTATGCTGATGTCATACTCGGGCTTCATTATCTGAAGCGTCCAGACAGAAGCAGACAGTATGACCATGACAAGAGCCACGAACTTGAGATATTTCTTCCCGTCCGTATATTTGCCGAGTCTGTCTACTGCGAGGGTCAGCATTATCCATCCGATAAAGTCCGGAGTTACGTTGAGAGTTACGCCGCCAAGGGTCAGATTCAGGTTGATGAGAATGAATGCAAAACCGAATGCGGTCAGGGATAATCCCTTTTTTAGATCCATTTATTTTCTCCTTTGTAACAAATATTCCGTAACAGTATACCACTGTTACGGAATCAATATTAATTATTTTTCAGTTGCCGCACTCGATTGAAATCTCGTTGAAGGTCTTGAGAAGATCTTCGATCCTGTACGCGGACTTGTCCTTGCCGTAGCTGTCTATGACTGCGGCTCCGTCGTGCATCATCACAAGGCGTGTGCCGTACTCTACAGCGTACCTTAAATTATGGGTGACCATGAGCGCCGTAAGATTCTTTTTCTCTATGACGTCGAGGGTCAGTTCCATTACGGTCTCAGAGGACTGGGGATCAAGAGCTGCGGTATGCTCGTCCAGTATGAGCAGATCTATGGGCGTCATGGTGGATATGATCAGAGCCAAAGCCTGGCGCTGACCGCCGGAAAGAGCCCCGACCTTTGTATCCATCTTGTCTTCAAGTCGCAGATGGAGCTGGGAGACCAGTTCTTTATAGTAATCGAGCTTTGACCTGTTGACCCCCCTTGTCAGACTGTACGATCCGCCTTTGTTGTCCGCAAGAGCCAGATTCTCCAGTATGGTGAGCTCGGGGCAGGTACCTTTGGCGGGATCCTGGAACACCCTTCCTATCCTGCGGGCTCTTTTGTACTCGGGCATATGCGTGATGTCTTTTCCCTCAAGCATCACCTTGCCGCTTTCGGGTACGAGAGTGCCGCAAATGAGGTTGAGCATGGTGGTCTTTCCGGAACCGTTGGATCCGACCACCGATACGAATTCCCCCTTATCCACTTTGAAATTGAAATCCGTAAAGAGCACGGTCTCGTTCACTGTGCCGGGGTTGAAAGTAAGGTCTATGTGTTCGAGGCTTATGAGGGTCTCGGGAGCCTTTGTTTCTTTGACTTCAGCCATTGGCTTTCCCTCCTTTCCCGAACTTTTCCGATACTATGGCCACCGTGAGGAGTATGGCCATGAGCAGTTTGAGGTAGCTGTTGGGAAGGCCCAGCTGCAGCGCTGCCATGAGGCAGGCTTTGTATATGACGGAGCCGAGGACCGCCATGGTGACGAAATGGACAAAGGACAGCTTCCTGAACACAGCAAGCCCTATGATGACCGATGCAAGGGCCATTACGACCATGCCCTTTCCTGAGTTTATATCTGCGTTTTCGTTCATCTGAGCCAGTATACATCCTGCAAATGCGGTGCAGGCGTTGCCCAACGAAAGCCCTATTATCTTCATGATGCCCGGGTCTTTGCCAAGGCCTGTTACGTATTGCTCGTTGTTTCCTGCAGCGCGGAGCAAAAGTCCGTTTTTAGTGGACAGATACCATGCGAGGATGAGCCTGACGGCTATTGCCAGCAATAGTATGAGCAGAAGCTGCCTGTGGGCATATATCCCCTGGGGAAGGAGTTTTACGAGACCTGAGGTAAAGATAGTCGGCTTGTTGAAGAACTGCAATATGGCAGAGCCTCCCGTTATGATCAGGTTGACAGACCACATGGCCGTCATGACCAATATACCGGACAGAAGGTCCGTGATGCCAAGTTTGACATGTAAAAGCCCTGTGATGCAGCCTGCTATGGCTCCTGCCAGTATAGCTACGAGACAGGCAAGCCAGGGGTCCATGCCCTTTGCTATGCATGCAGCGGCGGCACACGCCCCCAAAGGGAATGTGCCGTCCACTGACAGATCCGGAAAATTTAATATTTTGTAAGTGATGTATACGCCCATCGCCATTACGCCGTAGATAAGTCCTTCCTTAAGTACGGTCTCGGCAAGGCCTAGGAATATGTTCATATTATTTAACTTCTCTTGCGTCCTTGTATGCGTCGGGGAGGCTGAGTCCGAACTTAGCCATGTTCGCAGAGGAGAACACAGGCTCGGAATCGGAAACGATGTAAACTGCCATGGTCTTGACGTCGGCGCCGCCGAGGACCTCCGCTGCCATGAGACCTGTCTGGTAGCCAAGGGCCACGTAGTCGAGGGTCTCGGAAGCTACGCATCCGTACTGAGCTACCTGCTCCTCTTCAGAACCGTAGCAGGGTATTCCTGCGGGATCCGTGGCTGCTGTTACTACGGAGAAGTTGTTTACGACGTTGTTATCGGTCAGGTTGCATACGCAGTCGATGCCGCTGGCTATGAGGCTGGCAATGCCGCTTGCAACTTCGCTGGCATCGGTGATGCCCTGCGCCTTGATCTCGAATCCGTAGTTACCTGCAAGCTCCTGATACTTTTTGAGCTGTGCCAGGGAGTTTGCTTCTGACGTTGTATAGAGTATGCCTATGTTCTTTGCCTCGGGCTGGAAGGCTCTGATGAGCTCCAGCTGAGCGGTGTAGTTAAGGCTGTCGCTTGTTCCGGTAGCTCCTGTCTGGGGGTTCTCAAGACTCTGCACGAGGCCTGCTCCCAGAGGATCGGATACTGCGGAGAAGATGACGGGGATGCCAGCTTCCTTGGCTGCTGCATAGCAGGGCATAGCCGAAGGCGTTGCTATGGCTATGATGATGTCGAAGCCTTTGTTCACGAAGTTCTGAGCTGCAAGCTGGTTGGTCTCGCCTTCGCCCTGTCCGTTGATGAACTCGATGGTACATCCGTTCTGGCCGTCAACGTATCCTTTTTCGTTGAGGGCCTTCATGATGCCGTTATAGCAGTTGTCAAGGGATGCGTGGGGAGCGAACTGGAGTATGCCGATCTTGACTCCCTTTTCTTCTTTCTTGCCGCCGCAGGCTGCAAGTGAGAGCACCAGTGTAAGTGCTAAAAGTAATGCGATGATCTTTTTCATTTTTGAAACCTCTCTTTCATTCGCGTCCTCTGAAACTGATCATTTTCTCAAAGCCCCTCGGTGCTTAACGCAGGAGCCTGTAGTCTCCTGCTACACCTCGAAGCGCTTTTCGAAAAATCAGCTTTCATCAGCCGCTTTTCCTAAAGTGATGAGATTTTCCGGGAATTAAAAACGCCTTTGTCCCAGGAAATCAACGGGACAAAGACGGTAATCTCTGCGGTGCCACCCGAATTGCCTACGGTCCATCAACCAAGGCCTCTCATTCAGTATGCCTCAAAAGTCCATTCGACTGCTGCCTCGCTGCTGCGCTTCCACCGTCCGCTGCTCTCTATAAGTCCGGCCTTGCAATTTACTACTCTTTCTCACAGGCAATAATTATTTAATTGCATATACTTTAGCCCTTGAAAACAAAACTGTCAATACATTTTTGTTCAAAAATACTATTTTTTGTCATTTGTTAGCTGTCTTCCTTAAGCTTTGCTTACCGTAAAACCTATAGTAACGGGTTCGCAGCCTTCGCTTAAGATCTTAAGAGACCCTTCTCCTGCATAGCCCTTGGTCCTTATGAAGCAGCCAGTCATGCCCCCTTCTGCCGCGGTGACAGAAGGGCCTGCAAGCTCCACTGCTCCTGATGCCTCAAATGATACCGGGACCTGATGATAGTGCTGCACATTTCCGTAAGCGTTGACTATCCTGACTCTTACCATGGACATATCGTAAGTATCGCCTTCGGTCAGATCCGTTTTTGATGCCTTCACGTCAAGATGGATATCAACGTTTGGGGACAATTCTTTGACAGATACCACTTTTCCGTTTTTGATGCCTTCAAACCTCCAGACGGTGGCGGAGCCGCCCCAGTCTCCCACATATTTTCCGTAAAGCTCAACTCCCTCCGAATATTTCATACCGAATCTGAGCATGGCCCAGGCCAGTTTCAGAGTATACTTGAGGGGCATGTCATTGATGCCGTATCTTTTGGCCGCGTTGAGACATTCTCTGATGAGCCTTTCTTTTCTACCGCTAAAGCCTTCGTTGACCCTAAGAAGATCTCCTATGACGTCATCTACGGCAAGGGGGCTGTGACGAAGCGCCTTATAGGGTCTGGTGGACAGAGTCGTAACATACTGTCCGTTCTTGTAAAGCTTTACCTCATCTGCGTTCGAAAAAGCGTACACAACGCCTATCTGCCCCGCGGGATAGTCCCCTATGTCCATTCCGGAGCTTACTTCCAGCACGCGTTCCCTTTCTCCCTGGCTTGCCCAGAGGGCTGCGGCCACTTTGGGATTCCTGAACCCGTCCATGACGCCGTGATAACATATGCGGTCTCCGGAACCGAAGTCTTTGTGGGTGGGATAGTCGAACATGCACCATGCGAAGAGTCCTGCGTGATCTCCGTCGGCCATGGCGTCGTTGAGGACTCTTGCATGCCTTAAGGCATGGTCCTGCCTTACTTCCCATTTGTCAAAGGATTTGGTCGGGAACATATGCCCGTTGCACTCGCTGACGATCAAGGCCTTTGACATATCCCCGGGCTTTAAGACTTTTTTCTTGGGCTGAACTCCCGGGTTGTTCCCCGTGTGGGAAAAATCGTTGAAAGCATATACGTCTTCAAGGCAGCTGCTCTTTGTAAGGTAGCGGACTCCTGAGGTCTGGCGGGAAGGATCCAGCTCATGGGCTGCCCTGTTCGTCTCTTTGTAGAATTCGTCATCGTCCTGGCTTTCATTTATACGCACTCCCCATAAAACGATGGACGGGTGGTTTCGGTACTGGAGCACCATCTCCCTCGTGTTTTCTACGGCTTGTTTTTTCCACTCTTCGTCCCCTATGTGCTGCCAGCCGGGTATTTCCGTAAAAACGAGCAGTCCTATACGGTCACACTCGTCTATGAAGCTCTGGGCCTGGGGGTAGTGGGAGGTGCGCACTGCATTGCAGGAAAGCTCCTCTTTGAGTATCCTGGCATCTTCTATCTGAAGGGACTGCGGTGCAGCATAACCGATGTACGGATAGCTTTGGTGGCGGTTCAATCCTCTTATGAAAAGTTTCTCTCCGTTAAGATAAAAACCATCCTCTTTGAAAACTGCCGTTCTGAAGCCGAACACGACCTCTTTGGATGTTCCGTTCTCGATGGAAACGCAGCAGCGGTAAAGCTCCGGGGAATCCACATACCACGGTTTTACACCGACGATGCGTATGGTAATACTGTCATCAAAAGTCTTTTCTTCAGCAAGGAATCTTCCGTATATATCCGTTATGGTAACGGTCCTTTCACTTCGCTGATCTTCTGCCACTTTAAATTCCACCACAGCGGTCTCAAGGTCCGGGGTGCGGACGAAGACATCTGACACGTAATTTTTATCGCATATGTCGAGCCATACGCTGCGGTAAAGACCTCCGTAGGTAAGGTAATCGATCACATAACCGAAAGGCGGGATATCGGGGTTTTCCCTGGTGTCGAGTTTCACGGCGATGTCTGCCTTTCTGTCTTTAATATCACCTGTTATCTCCACGCTGAAAGCCGTGTAGCCGCATCTGTGGGTCAGCCTTTCCTCTCCGTTTACGTATACGGTCGCAATATGACCGGCTCCTTCAAAGCGGATGAATGCCCTTCGTCCTTCCATATTCTGATCTGTGTATACGGTTTTTCTGTATCCGCAGACCATCTGATACTTCTCATGATCTATGCTGTGGTAAGGAAGCATTTTGTTCGTATGAGGAAGTCTTACTTCTTCAAAAGACCCTTCTCCTCTTAAAAACTCCTCGCTCCATTTTTCTGTAAACTGCCATCCGTCGTTAAGCGCTGTCATCTCAAATCCTCCGATCATTTTGCGTTCAGGCCCTTCCTTTGGAGAAGATGCCATAAACCTTTTTTCATTATATCAAACTATTCCTGCTACTCACAGCTTTGTTATGCCTCTTTTCCCTCTCCCGCCTTGAACAAATATGTTTTGCGGAGTATAGTATTATTGCATCATGAATAATTATTACTATCAGGTCAGAAATAATGCGGAGGTATGCAAATGGCTAACAAATATGCAGGTACACAGACAGAAAAAAATCTCTGGGAAGCTTTTGCCGGAGAATCCCAGGCAAGAAACAAATACACCTATTTTGCTTCTAAAGCAAAGAAAGAAGGCTTTGAACAGATCAGCGCCATCTTTACAAAGACAGCCGACAATGAAAAGGAACACGCCGAGATCTGGTTCAAGGAGCTCGAAGGTATAGGAGACACAGCGGCGAACCTGGCTGCCGCAGCAGACGGCGAGAACTACGAATGGACGGATATGTACGAGGGATTCGCAAAGACTGCCGATGAGGAAGGTTTCCCGGAACTGGCAAAGAAGTTCAGGCTCATAGCCGCCATAGAAAAACACCATGAAGAGCGCTACAGAGCACTCCTCAAAAACGTCGAGGCTCAGGAAGTATTCAAAAAAAGCAGCGTGAAGGTGTGGGAGTGCAGAAACTGCGGACACATAGTGGTCGGCACGGAAGCTCCGGAAGTATGCCCCGCCTGCAACCACGCACAAAGCTATTTCGAGATAAAAGCAGAAAACTACTAGACACAAAACTCCCGCCTTTTTTACAAGGCGGGAGCTGTTTTTTGTCCCTATCTAGTCGTCTGCAAGATCTGAAACGACTTCTACGATATCTTTTACTGCGGCTTTGCCCTTCTTCTCTTCATAAGCTCCGGTCTCTTTGTCCAGGGCTTTTTGAATGGCTTCAACGTCGCCCACAAGGCCTGCTACGGATTCTACCTTTTCGAGTCCCAGGATGGATGCGATATCTCCTATGATGGTCGCATCTTCGCTGATGCCCAGTTCCTCTTCCTCAAGGGTCTCCTTTATATCCTTTCCTGCAAGATAGACGTCGATGATCTTCGATATGCCCGGTATGCCGAGGGCATCTGCGACCATACCTATATTGGTGAGGGTCTCGTCGGATTTAAGATCAGGTTTCAGCACGGGGAGAATGAGCTCGACCATGGCGACGTAAGGATTTACCCCTTCTTCTACGAAGTCTATGATCTTCTCTTCGTTTGCCATTACTTTCAGCTTTTCTCTTCCTGTTTCGCTAAGGTCCTTGCAGGCGATGAGTCCGAGGGCTATCTCCTTGAAGGCCTCTTCCTGACCTTCGCTTATCTCTCTGAGCATAACGTCGTTTAAAACGTCCGCTATGAGTATATCGGGCTCTACGTCTTTAGCCTTGTCTGTCAGCTCGTCATAGCTGCAGGTCTTGACTTTGAAATAGTCTTTACCTTTGAGCATTTCTACGAGCTTTTCATCCTTGGTGCAAAGGAGAAGAGTCCTGGTTTTGAACTTCGGTTTGCCCAGTTTGCTTGCTTCCTTTGCCAGCTTTTCAGCTGCGACGACTCCTGCCTTTGCAGCTGCTGAGGCTGCCTTCCTTTTGATCACGGCTGCAATACCTATGCCGAGCAGTATGAGGCCTCCTATCCCGCCGATCACGGCCGGGATCGGGATGAGGGCAGGAATGCTTTCGCTGAGCACATCTCCGCACCTGCTGCAGGTCTTGATCTTAAGGCCTTTTTTAAAATAGGTGGGTTTTACCTTTATGGTCCACGACTGAGAATAGCTGTGACCCAAAGGCGGCAAGGACTTTGTCTCTTCTTTTCCGCATCTGCTGCAGACATCGCCTGAAAAACCTTCCTCAGTACAAGTCGCTTCCTTTTCTTCATGTACGAAATCATGACCCAGGGGCTCTAGGGCCTCGTCATGACTATCGCCGCACCTTGTGCAGGTAAAGGTCTCTACGCCCTCTTCTTCGCAAGTGGGCTCCTTAGTGATCTCGCTTTTGTATTCATGACCGAGAGCCGCCAGAGTATCGGTCGCAGTAGCGCCGCATCTTGTGCAGCTGTAATTGTTCCAGCCGCTTTCCGTACATGTAGATGCCTGACCGGAGGTATAGTACCATGCATGTCCGAGTGCATAATACGTGACCGTATTTGTTCCACCGCAGCCCGGACAGTTATACCTTAGCGATCCTTCTGTAGTACATGTCGGCGCGACTGCGTATAAAATCTGGACTACGGCATAGGACTGTCCGCAAACAGGACATGGGGAGGTCGAATCTCCAGCATGAAGAGGATGATCCTCATCATATGGGATCGCATGTACGTGGTTGTGATCAAATAAAGCAGGTGACAGCACGATACAGATCATGAGTATCAGCGTCACGATAACACTAAGAGCTTTTTTCATAGTGTTTACCTCCTTTGATATTATCCCCGAGGTATCAATCTACTACCTCGAGCCTTCCTTCAACGTCGAATCCCAGGTGCTTGTTGTTCTCAAAATACTCGAGCAGGGTCTGCACGTCGCTGGTAGTGAGGATGAAGGGCTTGCCGTTCGCTTCGACTTCCTCGTACGAGACGTTGAAG
>JAFZSM010000082.1 GCA_017619385.1 Bacillota bacterium | reverse complement strand
GGTTTTCCTGTTTTTAATGTATTCCCCTCAAGGTCTATGGGAATATATCTGACGCCGTTTTCATCCTCTTTGCCCTTGTCGTAGGTAAACTGGATGAACACCTCGTCTGCATCCTTGTTGCCTACGTTGAGTACTGATCCTTCGACGTATACGATCGCATACTCTCCGTCTATCTTTCTTAGCTGAGCATCGAACCCACTGAAAGCCAGTTCCGCTTTTTCTGCCACCTCGAAAAGACTTGCCATGTTCGTGTTGAAGGCTTCTCCGTGGTATATATTCTCTATATATTCCGAATCCTCGGTAAGGTACAGGGAGAACTTGGACCCTGTGGGAAGATCGTGTGTAAGTGCGTCAGTCGTAAAGGTAAGCCTTGCTTTGCCGCCTGCAGGGATGGACTCTGAAAGAAGCCATTTGGCAAGTTCCTGGGATCCTTCACCGGGCCTCGTTACCGAAAGTATCACCGTAACGGGGTTACTCTTGCCTGCACGTATTGCAGCGGTCCCTACGTTGCGGAAACTCACTTCACCTACAAGTTCATGACCTGAAGTGAAGTCGTAATTTGCAAATCCAAGCGCAGCCTCTCCCAAAGCCTGCGTGCCCTCGCCGAATGCTATGGCATAGAAGCCTACACTCGGCGGGACCTCCACTGTATACTCTTCGTTTTCTTCAGACTGAACGCGCTTCGGGATAACGGTTTGTATCGTCTCTCCGCCTACGTTCTCGTATTCGAAATCCTGAAGCTCTATCATGCTTCCTTCTGTAAGGACCATCAGTTCCTGACGGATCTGTCCGCCTTCTTCCACTTCTCTTGTGGACATCTGAAGATCTGAGAAGTAAAGCCTTGACATGGACCCTTCGTTGCCCCCAGGAGTCTTTATCTTTCCTAAGTATGCAAGCTCCGTTTCCTCAGGACTCATCTCATACATGATACTGTCTTCGTAGATTTGCAGGTGTCTCATGGCAAGAACATTAGCCTCTCCCCAAGTACCTTCCCCTGAATCCCACCATGCGATCCAGATGGCGTTGTTGGATGTGTTGGGCATCGCAGCCGTATATACTACTGCTAGCTTCTTCCCGTCTGAACCTATTGTGACATCAGTACCTTGGGTACTTTCGAATACAGGAGTAAGACTTACCTGAGCATTGCTTCCTGAAAGCAGCGAGAGTATGGCTGACTGTCTCAGGATATATGTATTACCGCCCATCTCAAAAAGCATGAAGGTCTCAGGATCTTCATCAAGATCAAGAGATGCCGTAAGGAACTTAAGGTTAGCGTAATGGGGATCTGCTTCACCTTCTCCGTAAAGCGCATTGTTTACGTATACGCCGTCCTTGAGCCTTGCAGTATCAAGGTTATCTGCTCCACAGCTCTCGAAGTCGACTACTTCCTGAATGAGTTTAGCCTTTGCGAAGCCATCAGCTGTGAGCTCTCTTATGTACAGACGTCGTATGAGCGCTCTTTCCGTATTCGCATTCATATCCTCGGCTGCTACGGTCTTGCCGCTTGCACTGTCGAAGTATGCTGTCTTCGACGTGGTGTAGGCAATGAGTGTCCTGCCGCCTAAAACAGCAGTCTCTATGTTCTCTATGGTTTCACCATTTATTACGGCAGTCTTTACTTCATCCTTATCTCCGCTGCTTATCACCGCACTAAGCACTGTGGAAGTACCCTGCATGTCTATCATCTGAGTTGCAGTCACATAGCTGAATACAGCAGATACAAGGATAGGATTGTTCGTATCTCCGTCTTCGAGGAGATCATAATCTTCTCCAACAAGCTTAGGATTCTTTGCGATGAGATAAGACCTGTAGGCAAGTTTCGCCGCTTTTCTTTCTCCTTCGGAACCGGAGCTTTCGGCATATACAGATATGTTCCCTGTCTGATCCGGAAGATACTTGTATACTCCGTCATCAGCCGTAAGCACCTTGGCTTCGCTGAAGCCTGTGCTCTCGCCAAGCACCAAAGATGCTCTCTTAGTGACTATGCCATTTTCACCGTCCGTTGTCCATACGGCCGTGACGGTGCTTCCGTCTACGCCTACGCTGTAGTCGTAGTCTGCAAGGCCGTCTCCGTCAAGAACGATATACGGCTCTTCTGCAGTCGCGGTCACTGGATTCTGAAGACCTGTGCCTATGGACAGATCTCCTACCATTATGACCTTGCTCATTACGAGCTGAGGGACCTTATCTATCATTCTGGGATAGATGATGTAGTTCTCATCTTCCGCCTGGAAAAGCTTGTAGCTGTAGCCTGTGGTAAGGCCTGTTGCAAGCACTCTGGCATCGCCGCTGACACCGTAACCCGAAAGTTCGAAATCCTTTGTTCCGGTGGCCGGGAAGGATCTCATTTCTTCAAGATCACCTTTCATAATCTCCCTGAGTTCTTCAACAGAGGTCCTTACCGCGTTGATCTTCTGAGTGGCCGTGATGTCCGTAGGACTGCTGATCTTGATGAGTCCGTTTCCGTTTGCTTTGGGGCTCTGCTTTTCACCGTCAGCACCTATTGCTCTCATTCCGGACCTGGGACCTGAGATCGGATTGCCGTGGGCGTCCGTATACCTTGTTTCCGTCCACAGTTCCTTCATCCCGTTTGCAGACGATGCAGTGATCACCCAGGTGTAATCTCCGCTCGTACCGTCCTGCTCTCCTTCCACTGAGAAGGCTACAAGATCCATGGAGTAGTTGATGAACAGAAGCACTACGTTGAATCCAACCGATATGTTCCAGTTGAACTCAGACATATATGCCGGTTCATAAGCGTCCTCTTCAGGTATGTATTGGCCGAATGTGGCTGTAATGGCCAAGTTGGTTTTAACGTATAGTTCGAACTTAAGAAGTTCAATTCCTATGCCTACTCCTGCTTCAATACTTATGCTCGGAGTTATGAATGCGCCGTTGAAATATACCTTGCTGGATTTCATGATGGGCTTTATGGACATCATGGTGACCTTGTCGCCGATCGAAGTCAGCTTTATGTAAAGGTCACTGTCATATTGAGTAAGAAGCATCTCCTTCATGCTTCCGCTACTGCTTATGATCCCGGCAGTAAGAGCTTCGTCACCATCCTTTGGCATATGATCGAAGACTTCCATATACAATTTACCGTGGAAAGTTGCATGGAAGCCGGAATAGTCATCGTCCAGTTTGAATATGAGCTGTCCGTTCTTTGTCTCGAGACTCTTTAAGTCACCTGCTTCGAAGGCTGTTATCGCATCCGCCTCCTCAAGGCTATAGATCATGCCCATACCAACGCCTATCTCTACCTCTATGCCTGTCTTGACATATACGTAAACGATAGGAACGGGGGTAAATCTATGTTGGAGTGTAAATTCAAAGGACACGCTCGCTGAAAGAGCCCCCTCTTTAAAAACATGAGTGTTGTAGACCGGGTTGTATTCGAAGGTCAGTGCTATCTGCACAGACAGGCTGAAGGAGAGTTTCTTGCTGGTGGACTTTCCGTTCTTGGCCTGTTTGAACGTATCATCTTCGAAAGCACCCTTCATAAATTCTTTGACAGTCCCCTGCTGTCCTGCAGCCCTCTTGGCTACAGAACTGATGAATTTGCCCAGGGTGACCATCTGTCCGTTGGCTTCTGCGAAACCGTTTGACTTGTCCTCTTCGGTGTTAGGAGCATTGGTATCCGTGACGGTAGACAAAGGTTTGTCGGGTTTGCCTTCCTCTGTCTTGTAAGTGGTAGTCTCATTGTGATAAGTCTTGTTACCGTCTTTATCCACTGTTTCGACTTGTTTAGTCACGGTCTTTATGTTTTCATCAGGATCGACGGATGTGGATACTTTCTCCGTCTCAACTGATCCATCTGCTTTCGTCGTCTTCTTTACGTCAGCTCCGTCTTCCTTGTAGGACTCTACTTTGCTTCCGTCAGCATTAGTTGTAGTATTGTCCGTATTGTACGAAGTCGACTCTGCTTTGAACAGCGGGAGTCCCACAGTGAGGCCTATCTGATTCCCGTCCAAAATGAGAGTAGCGTAATCTCCTATGCCGAATTCAAGGGAGGGAAGATCTATACCTATGTCTCCTCCGAATTCATTGAATCCCGTTCCGTCAGGGGTCTGACCTTGAGTTTCATCCTTGTTCTCTCCGCTTTCGAAATGGACAACGCTGCTTGCATTGGGAACAGAAGACACGACTGCGATGTTGATACTCTCAGGTGCTATTTCTGAGAGGGTCTTTATATCTTCATATTCTTTTTGCTGTACCTGAACGCAGATGCCGAAAGTACTCCTGCCCGCAAATGCCCCCAGGTATGCATTTAGTCTTCTTACTCCTTCTTCGGAGTGGTAATTCCTGTCGGTCTCCTCATCATGTACAGAAACTTCACCCGCATAGAGTACGGTCTTCTGCGTTATATTATCATCGTCATATATGGGATCAGGATATTCGAAACCCACCTTTAAAGAACCGATATAATACGGCTCCCAAAAGTATTCAGTGGTATTTTCCGAATCTATCAGTTTTTCGCCTGAACTGTCATATATGCCCCTAGTGACCGAGTATCTCCTGACCTTTGAAGTATCGCCGCCTAAGGGTATATCTATGTATGAAAGAGCCGTGGCCTCCTTACCGAACATCGGATGTCCGTCCACATTCTCTCCGTCGATGTATCTATAAGCTTTCTGCTCCTTCGTAAGATCGTCTTCTTCATCAGGATCAGTAACTGCGCTGAGGAATACCGGGAATACCTGGGCCTGCTGGTCGCCCACTGAACCTTTGGGCTTTTCCAGAGCTCTTGGTCTCATGGAATATATGGCTTTGATGAAGTACTGATGAGTATGTCCGTCTTCATCGATAAAAGGAGAAAACTCTGCCTCAAAATGCTCTCCTTTGATCTGCCCGATGTAAACATCTTCACCAGAGGGCACGAATATACCATTTAAAAATGTCCCGCTTATTATTCCGTCTCCTTCTCCGTCATAGTAAAGTTCTGCATGGTCGAAGTTTGCTACCATGGTACTCATGGCATCGGAATATTCGGAATCGTAGAAATAGAAAATCAGATTACTGGACGCAACGTCATCTGAGTCCAGGGGAATGAACTCATTTCCCTTGTATGAATGGTTGTTGAAAAGTATTGTGTCTTTTTCATCCTGTCCGAAGCAGATAGCCTGAGCGTTCCTGATCGGAGATGTCGAGTCGAAGACACCGGCAATAGCGCCTTCCGTAAAATCATCTCTGCTGAGTTCCTGTACGGCAGTAGAAAAATCAGTGTAATCTACATATTCCCTGTACACGGGATCTCCGGTATCGGTATATCCGGACACTTCGCCTACAGTCTCAGCAGCATGTCCGGTATTTACCGTGCCGTATTCAATGGTGATCTTCTTGCTGCATTTACCCGTTTCTTCGTCATATCCAAAGAAGTCCTTCCAGGCTCCCGGCACGGAATTCGGATCGATATTGAGTCCATCAAGACGAGGTACCGAGGGTGAAATATCTATGGACAAGGTCTGAGTCCGTTCGTATATGACGTTGATCTGATATGTGTCACTGAGGTCTTCTTCTGTCATGTCAGACCAGAGGAATGTAAGTTCCCAGACGTTTTCCTTGCCCTCTTCTGTCACAGGTTTTCCATAGGCAACTACCTTGCCGTCGGACCTTGTCAGGTATATGCCTTTGTCGGGCACGGTATATCCTGCCTGCTTGCCGCAATCAAGAACAAGAGTCGATCCAACGTAAAGGCTGCCGAATACCGTGACTCCGCCTCTTTTCTTAGCGATAGTTACCTCAGGTGCCAGGCGCTCATATAGCGCTTCTCCATATTCGGTGGAAATATCTATGGGCGACCATCCGCTTTGTACTTCGTTTTCATCATTGGCAGTATAAATGACGACCGGAAGAACCATGGGGTCTTCCTGTTCGATTCCATAGTCATTAATTGTGCCGTTCTTGTATGCAAATGCCCTGCGCCCGAAATTGAAATTGAGCACATCGACTATGGTCTGACTGTCGGCGATCTCAGCGGTATCCCTCGGAGTATAACTCTGATCGTATTGATCTATATTCTCAAAATCGATACCGAAACTGAAGTCGGTATCCTCGAAAAACAGTTGACTGACAGCAGATCTACCGGTCGAATATAGTCTTATACCCATATCGTGCTCACTACCCGGATCCCAGACTCCTTCATTATGATCGATACACCACTGTTGACCTCCTGAACTGTAAGACCAGGTCGCCCCATCAGTCGGAACGTATACATTGTTCTTGAAATAAAGCACCCATCCAACCGTATAGACATCTGCAGAATACACATTGAGTTTGACCCCGTCTCCGATACCGTAACTCTGCTCAGAACGGGAATCGAAATACCTGCCGTTATAGTCGAACCAGATCAAAGGATAGTAGTAAGATGATTTGCCTTTCTTTCCGTAATTTTCTATTTTGAATGCAAAATGAAAATCTTTGAAAAGAAGTCCTGCATGCTCTATGGACATGCCTGCGCTCGATGCATAGTTAGATGAAAGCTGATAGTACTCCAGCGGTGTCTCTTCATAATGGCCCTTATTGGTTACTGGATCTACGACCCATTCTTTGTATGCTCCTTCTACCTGGCCGTACATATAGCTACCGCTCGTTGATGCTTTTTCAGGCGGCTCTCCGTCAATGTAATACATTTCCTCGACTTCAGGCTCCATGCCCTCAAGATATCTCATGGTATTGACGCCGCCGCTGCTACTATTGGGAAGAGCGATGTGGTCGATACCGACCATCATCTCACGGTCGCACCAATATTCCCCTGAATTATAGTCTGAACTTATCGATGATCTTTCGAAGGTCAAGCCCGCCCATGCAAGATGACTCCTTGTGGCAGGATGTATGGTGTACTCGCCCTTGAGCTCTTCTGAAACTTCAGAACCCTCGTAGTTCCAATTGAGAGTTGTTGACTCGCCAATGAGAGCTTTATCTTCCACCTCCACTCTTGATGTAAGGTCTTCTCCATCGGAGGAGGCAAGCACTGTCGCAAGGTTCTTTCCTGACTCTCCGTCAGATGTATTCTCTCCGCTGATGATCACAGTCATCTCATCAAGGCCCATCTCACATAGATCGTCAAGTCCGCCTCCCTTGATATTGGAAAGCTTCACAGTGAAAGTCCTGACCCCTGTTTCATCGTTTTCTATGAGGTCGATGGGTATCTCTATCTCGTCTATGCTTCCGACCAATGCTACGCTGCCGCTTGCAGCTGCATAATCTTTCCCTGCCTGCGCGGATCCGTCCACTGTCTCATAGTCCACTGTGATGTTGTAGCTCGTATCACCTCTCCTGATGACCTTTACGTAGGCAGTATCGGAACTTCTGTCTACTCTGAGCCCCTTTACCATGAATCCCACGACTGAATGGCCGTGCTCATCGTTGTCGGACACCAAAACGGTATGCGTGTTACAAAGATCCGAAAGCTCTCCTCCTTCGCACTCCACTATGGTGAAGATGCCCATCTCAGGAAGCTCGGGCTCATCGTCATCTATGGCGTCGATCTCTATATACTTGACTGTCTCACCGTCTGCGAAGGTAAGATCGAATTCATATACGTCAAAATCGTCCTCGAACTCAAGGACGCTGAAACTTGCTTCTTCATCGAGAGGAAGATCGTCAGGCGCCTTTGGTATAGGCGCTATCTTTTCATAG
>JAFZSM010000081.1 GCA_017619385.1 Bacillota bacterium | reverse complement strand
TCGATGAAATCTTTAGCATAGGATGCGAATTTTTCGGGAGGACAGTCATACACAGCCTTGCCTCCCCGCACTATGGGGAGGCCTGCATTGGGTTTGGCCAGAAGGGGAAGGTCCGTATGTTCGTGGATCCTTTTGATCTGGGGCAGCATGTCGTCAGGGCCGTTGGAACAGTTGAGTCCGAAGGCATCGATACCCAAAGGCAGAGCCTCTCTCAGTATGTCCAGTATATCAGCGCCACTCATGAGATGACCCTTCTTGTCGCAGCTCAAAGACAAAATGAGGAACTTGTCCGAAACCTCCTTTACCGCTCTTACGGCGTTGATGGCATCTTCTCTTGTCATCATGGTCTCTATGATGAAGGCGTCGACCCCGCATTCTTCAAGGACGGAAGCCTGCTCTTTGTAAATGTCATAGATCTCTTTTTCGGTGGTCTTCCCGAGCCTTCCGGAAAGAAGCCCTGTGGGTCCCAGATCTCCGAAAACCGTGGCCCCTTGTTTTTTAGCTATCTCAAAGAGTCTTCTGTTGTATTCTGCAGTCCTTTCGCCGGCTCCGTTCTTTTCTAGCATGGCTCTGTTGCAGACAAAGGTCGGAGTGTAGAGCGCTTCGCTGCCCGCTTCCTTGTATGCCTGCTGGAGTTCTTCAAAAACAACGGGGTGGCTCAGTATCCACTCCGCCTGATTGGATCCGTCATATCCTCTTTTTATGAGTTCGGTGCCTGTGGCGCCGTCCAGTATCATGGGCTTTTCCATTCTATTGTCCCTCCCGCATGGAAAAATCATACCATATTCACATTCTTAAGGTAAGATAGAAGCAGATAATATATCGAATAACTGGTAAAAGAATTTGACTTTTTGATATAATATATACATGTACACAGATACTGAAGGGATCATCCTGAAACAAATAAAGATAGCAAGCGGAAGAAGGATGATAGTGCTTCTTTCGGAAAAGTACGGGATGATATCCGCCGGGACGTCTATTCCGGAAAAGGGAAGGAACAAATCGTCTCTTGCTCTCAGACCTTTCACAAGGGGCCGTTATGAACTGTATAAAAACAGAGACAGTTACAACATCAACGGCGCTGAGACCATACAAAGCTTCTATTCCATAGGTGAGGATATAGACAAGTACATGGCTGCGTCATACGTGCTGGAACTCACGGAAAAGATGCTTCCCGAAGACGAGAGCATGCCGGGTATGTACAGACTGCTGAGAGACTTCCTGGTGCTTCTTTCCGAAAGAAAAAATGAGTTCGATACGCCTGTCATTGCGTATCAGATAAAAGCTTTAGCCATGCAGGGCCTGGCATTGTCACAAAATCCATTGATGAATGGCGAAAGTGATGATAAAATCAATATAGTGAAGTACATCGAGGATCACCCGATGTCGGGACTTGAGGGTTTGTCAGTCTCGGAAGAATTGAGACAACCTCTCTCGTCGTATATAAAACAATATATTTATGATAATCTTGGTATCGGAAATCTCAAATCAGAGATGTTTCGAATATAGTAAAGGGGGATTATTTATGGAAATTTCATTAGAACAGATCGAACTCGTTAAGGATCGTACAGGTGTCAGCTACAAAGAAGCCAAAGATGCTCTTGAGTTCGCAAACGGCAATGTGGTAGATGCTATAATCTACGTAGAAGAGAACATCAACCACGACTACGAGAAGGAGTCTGCTTCAGCAGTGGACAATGTAGTCAGATCCGTTAAGGACGCCGTACGCAAGGGCAACGTAGCTAAAATTCGCATCTACAAGGGAGATGAGGTCATCCTCAACGTTCCGGTAACATTAGGTGCAGTGGCAACTATAGTATTTCCTTGGGGAGTGATAGCTGCAGCCATCGCAAGCGCGGCAGCAAAATGCAAGGTAGAACTTGTAAGAGAAGACGGCAGTGTAGTCGACGTGAACGAAAAAGCCGGAAAAGTAGTAGATAACGTAAAGGACAAGACCGGAGTTATCGTAGACGAGCTCAAGACAAAAGGAGGCACCATCTACGATTCAGCAGTTGAAAAGGGAGGAGATCTCTTTGAAGCAGTAAAAGGAAAAAGCGGAGACTTCTTCGAATCAGCCAAAGCTACCGGTACAGAACTTTATCAGGACGCAGTAAAAAAGGGAAGTGAGATTTATGAGAGCGCCAAAGACAAAGTCAGCGAGTACTTCAACAAAGCAGAAGAAAAAATCATGGATATCTCCGACATCGATTTTGAAGAGGAGAGCGGCGTGGATGGGGATCAGCCTGCTGGCGGCGACGACCGTGCTGATCAGTAACGCTTTTAAAACACAGAAAGAAGAAACAGAAGAAACAAAGGAAGAAACAGATTTCTATGAGTAAAGAATTTACCATGGATACGATCGTAAGCCTCTGCAAAAGCAGAGGCTTCCTGTATCCCGGCTCCGAGATATACGGCGGCCTCGCAAACGCATGGGACTACGGCCCCATAGGCGTAGAACTTAAAAACAACGTTAAAAAAGCCTGGTGGAAGAAGTTCGTTCAGGAGAGCCCTTACAATGTAGGACTTGATGCGGCGATACTTATGAATCCTCAGACATGGGTTGCATCCGGGCATCTGGGAGGATTCTCCGATCCTCTTATGGACTGCAGAGCCTGTAATGCCAGATTCCGTGCTGACAAACTCATCGAAGATTGGGCCGGCGAAAAGGGCATCGAACTCGGCGGCAGCGTCGACGGCTGGTCCAACGAAGAGATGGAGAACTGGATCAAAGAAAAGGGCGTAGTATGTCCTGAATGCGGAAAGGCGGACTTCACCGGCATACGTCAGTTCAACCTGATGTTCAAGACTTTCCAGGGCGTAACGGAAGACTCAAAGTCTGAGATCTATCTCCGTCCGGAGACGGCTCAGGGCATCTTCGTAAACTTCAAGAACGTTCAGAGGACCACCAGAAAGAAAGTGCCGTTCGGTATAGCTCAGATAGGTAAATCTTTCAGAAACGAGATCACACCCGGTAACTTCATTTTCAGGATAAGAGAATTCGAGCAGATGGAACTTGAGTTCTTCTGCGAACCGGATACGGACCTTGAATGGTTCGATTACTGGAGAGCGTATTGCAGAGATTTCCTGAAGTCCCTCGGGATGAACATGGAAAAGCTCAGACTTCGCGATCACGAAAAGGAAGAACTGTCCTTCTATTCCAAGGGGACTACGGATATCGAATATCTCTTCCCCTTCGGATGGGGCGAACTCTGGGGTATAGCAGACCGTACAGATTACGATCTGACCCGCCACCAGGAGACCAGCGGACAGAACATGGAATATATAGATCCCAACGATCCCAAGAAAAGATATATTCCTTATGTCGTAGAACCGTCTCTCGGTGCAGACAGAGTTACTTTAGCGTTCCTTTGCAACGCATACGAGGAACAGGATCTCTCAGCTGACGGCAAAGAGGATTCAAGAGTGGTCATGCACTTCCACCCCTTCCTCGCTCCTTTCAAGGCTGCAGTGCTGCCCCTTACAAAGAAGCAGAACGAAGCAGCTGAGGCTCTTTATGCCGAACTGTCCAAATACTTTATGGTAGATTATGACGCAGGCGGATCCATAGGCAAGAGATACAGAAGAGAAGACGAGATAGGAACTCCTTTCTGCCTGACAGTGGACTTTGACACTGAGACAGACGGATGCGTGACTGTTCGCGACCGCGATACCATGCTCCAGGAGAGAATACCTATGACAGAGCTCAAAGCGTATTTAGAAAAGAAGATGGAGTTCTAGGTAAATACAAAAGCATTGAACCGGTCCTTGAGAAAGGGCCGGTTTTTTTGTGCGAATAAATTACCATAATATAACAGGTAAATATTGACATTTAAATATGGGGCGGTATAATAAAGCAAAGAGGTAAAATATGGAAACAATAGAATTCGTCTGCTTCACCTCGGCCTGCGGGGGTACGGGCTGCAGCAGCAGCGCTGTTGCCTTGGCAAGAATAATGACAAAACTCCACAAGAGAAAGGTCCTCGTGCTAAGTCTTGACACCATGACGGAAAAGATGTATCCGCCGTCAGCGGTCAAAGAAAAGCCATTGCTGGATACAGGATTGTCATGTGGAAGAGAACAGACTCTGAAACTGCCTCTGAGCGCAGATGATTTTGGAGTCAGCTATGTGCGCGACAAGGGCTTCATCAATCCTTTTCATTTGATCAAGGAAAGGGATCTTGAAACGGTACTTGAGAATATATCAAGGTCAAAGGCATATGACATGGTCATACTCGATATCCCGTATAAGATGCCGTTTTCAGAAAAACTGATAACATGCTGCGAAAAGGTCGTTGTCGTTTCCGGATACCTTCCATATCAAATAAAACACAACGGAAGTTTTCTGAAACATCTGGAACTGAATATCAAAGCCCTTAAGTTCAGACCGGTTCTATACAATTTCACAGCCATGGAAGATGCGGAAAGCTTCGAGGGAGGTGAAGTTGATATTCATGATCAGTTCGGCGCGGAGGTGAGACAGCTTGCTGATAAATTATACGGATCCGCCTGAGATGCCCGGTCCGTCGGACATAGCTAATGACGTGCGGGACAGGATGTCAGGACTCACGGCTGATGATGAGTTGATGGACCTTTGTAGGGTAGCAGTCTTCGGGCATCCCCGTTTCTTTTCTTTAGGAACTGCCGAATGCCTGGAATTTGCTAAAAAAGTGTTTTCATGCCTTCGCTGCGATCTCGAATTGCTCCAGGAACTTGTCGACGATGACGGAATCTCAGAGATCATGGTCAACGGATACGATTCGGTATTCATAGAAAAAAACGGCCATCTGGAAAAGTCCGACGTCTGCCTGGATTCAAAGGAACAGCTTGTAGCCGTCATACAAAGACTTGCCGCTAAGGTGGGAAGGGAGATAAACGATCTCAATCCCATAGTTGACGCCAGGCTTTCAGACGGATCGAGGATAAATGCCGTAAATGACAACATAGCCATAGGTGGGCCCATCCTTACCATAAGAAAGTTCGGAAAGACAAAGATGACCATGGATGAGCTCATAGAAAGAGGGGATATATCGGTAGATGCTGCGGAGTTCCTGAGGGCTTCTGTGGAGGCCGGCTGCAACATATTCGTAAGCGGCGGCACCAGCAGCGGAAAAACCTCATTTCTGAATATACTCTCGGACTGCATTCCTCCGGGAGAGAGGATCATAGTCATAG
Organism: Bacillota bacterium; assembly: GCA_017619385.1. Lineage (GTDB taxonomy): Bacteria > Bacillota > Clostridia > Peptostreptococcales > Anaerovoracaceae > RUG13409. Next base: position 1,796 of record JAFZSM010000081.1, on the reverse strand, counting down.
AGGATAGCGCAGAGCTCCAGATCAGAAACCACGAGAACATGATCAGAATGGAATCAAAAAGCTCCAACAGCCAGGGTAAAGGAGCCGTGGCCATAAGAGACCTGATAAAGACATCTCTTCGCATGAGGCCTGACCGCATCATAGTGGGCGAAGTCAGAGGAGATGAAGTCATAGACATGCTGGCTGCCATGAGTACCGGTCATGACGGTTCTTTATCCACAGGTCACGCCAATTCCCCTTCGGGAATGCTGGGCAGGCTTGAGACCCTGCATATAGCGGGGAGCGGCTTTCCCCTCAGCGCTGTGAGGAACCAGATCGCTGATGCCATCGACCTGATAGTGCAGCTTAAAAGGTTTCCGGACGGTCACAGGAGGGTCATGGAGATATGTGAGGTGTGCGGGGTGGAAGATGGAGAGATCGAACTTAACACGCTCTTTGAAAGGATTAAAGGCGAAACTCTGTCGAGAACAGACAGTCCTGTCAGAGGAAAATGTCTCATCAAAGGATTATAGAAAATATGAACTTACCGGAAAAGAGAAGAGGGACTACTACCTTTGGGCCTTTGCCTTTTGCATAATAGCCGGAATGCTCTTCTACGACAGCATTGCTGCCGGGCTGATACTTCTTTGTATCTCTCCGTATTTCGAGGACCGCTATGCGGAACATTTGGGTGATAAGCGCAAAGATAAAATGCTGACCGAATTCAAAGATGCCCTTTATTCCATATCGGCTTCTATAGCTGCGGGAAGGCAGCTTCCAAGAGCCATAGAGGATGCTGCAGTATCTGCCAAATTGTTTTTGGGTGATGAATCTATACTCTATCCGGAACTTGATGAGATATCGAGGAGATACAAGCAGCAGAATGCTTCCATCGAACAACTTTTGTCTGATTTCGGAGAGCGGAGCGGCATAGACGAGATAAAACTCTTTGCAAGGTCCTGCAGCATATGCAGAAGATGCGGAGGCGATCTGGAGGATGTATGTTTGAAAAGCGCCTACATATTGATAGAGAAGATAGAGTACGGGAAAGAGACAAAAGCAGTATTGGCAGAAAAAAAGATGGATACGCTGATAATGCTCATAATGCCGGCAGCGGTCCTGTTCTTCCTGAACATAAGCTCCTACAGCTATGTGGAGGTGCTCTACAGAGGCTTCGCGGGAAGGGCGATAATGACAACAGCGCTGACGCTCATAACAGCTGCAGTGCTCTGGAGTTTAAAGATCATGAGATTAGAGCTGTAGAATCACAGCTTTACAATATAAGTCTGCAGCTGAGCCTTTATCTCAACGCAGGGCTCGTGCTCAGCGCAGCGCTCCGTGAGCTGATGGCTGACATGGACGGCTCTGAAACGGCAACGGCAAAGCTGTTCAGGTATGTCTACGAAGAATCCTGCAATAAGAATTTGTCTTTCGAATCTGTTCTTTTTGATGCGGCTAAGAAGTTGAAAAGCAAGGACCTGTTGAGGTTCTCTCTTCTGCTCATCGACAGCAGATCCAAGGGAAGCGAACTCTGCGAAAAACTTGAAAGAGAAAGGATACAGATGCAAAACAGCAGGCTCAGCGATGCAAGGGCAAAGGCAAAGACAGCTGAAACAAAACTATGTTTTCCTCTGATGCTGCTGCTCATATCCCTGGTCGCCATATGCATAGCGCCTGCAGTGATGAATATCTGAAAGGAAGGGGTGCATGAAGATGATAGGTAAGAGATCTCCGGGCCTTGAGATGGTCGAGCTGGCCATACTCATCGCCATAGTAGTAGCCTTGGGTCTCATATTCAAGACTCAGCTCACTGCTTT
>JAFZSM010000080.1 GCA_017619385.1 Bacillota bacterium | reverse complement strand
AAGAGCTGCTACGAATGCTATGCCTCCTGCCATTGTCTCTGACATCCCCGCCATGGTAAGACCAAGCATGCCTATGACCAGGATAAGAATGAACATAATACCTTTTTTCATCTAACTTTCTCCTGAAATATCAACATCGACTTCTGATACCATTATGGTCTAAATTGACAGTTTTTACAATAATTCCTGTGTACTTTTTTCTCTTGAGGAAGTATAATCATGCATGTTGTGAATGAAATTTAATATACGGGAAAATATATGAAAAAACCAACGAAAGATATACTCATCGACATCTTATGCGAAATAGCGGGAAATTTGCTCATAGGCTATGCCACGTACAATATTGCGGCATCGGCAGATTTTGTCGTTTCCGGTTTTTCGGGAATTGCTCTTATACTCTTCAAGTTCTTTGGCACACCCATGGGAACAACGATCTTCCTATTGAACATCCCCTTTGCCATACTCTGTATAAAGTTCATAGGTTGGAAGTTCATCATAAAATCCATAAGATGCATCGCCATCCAGTCACTTATCCTCAACTATGTTGTAGTTCTCCTGCCTCAGCTCACCATGGACAGGTTCATCGCAGTCATATCCGTAGGCGTTCTTTACGGTATATCCTATGCTCTCATTTACATGAGGGGATCATCGACGGGCGGCCTTGACTTCATAATCATGCTGGTCAAGAACAAGTTCAAACATATAAAGACCGGCAATATAGCATTCGTACTGGACCTCATCACTTTGGTGGCAGCAGGTTTTGCCTTTAAAGACTATGAAGCAGTGATCTACGGTATCATCATAGTATTCATTTCAGCTTCTACCATAGACCGTATAGTTCTCGGTATGAACTCAGGGGCTGTCGCTTACATAGTGACGGACCACGGGAACGGTAAAAGGATCAGTGATCAGGTGGACCAGATCTGCATGAGAGGCTCCACAATACTCGAAGCAAGAGGCGGATACAAAGAAGACAAGAAAGACGTCGTAATGGTCGTAGGCAGTTACAAAGATATATATCAGGTACAGAGCGCACTTAAGAAAACGGAGCCCAACGCCTTCATAATCGTCCTTGATTCGAAGGAAGTACAGGGCGAAGGTTTCACCATAACGACAGTTGCGGGAGAGGAAAACGCCTGAGGCCCGCAATAGGAAAAAAAAGCACAAAAAAACAGGTCCGAAGACCTGTTTTTTTGTAGTTTGTAAATGGATTACAGTGCAGCCCACTCTTTGCAGACCTGAACTGTCTTCTGCGGGGAGTATGCCCACTCGTCAGCTCCGGTAACTTCCTTTGCGGACTCGGATACAGGTGCTCCACCGATGATGACCTTAACGTCATTGAGGCCAGCTGCCTTGAGAGCATCGATAGTGTCCTTCATGGAGTCGATAGCGAGTGTGAGAACGCCGGAGAGAGCAACGATCTTGATGTTCTCTGCTTTGCATGTCTCAACAACTTTTTCCTTCGGGCAGTCGATTCCGAGGTCGATTACGTCGAATCCGTTTGCCTCGAGCATGGAACGAACGATGTTCTTTCCGATGTCGTGGAGGTCGTCCTTTACTGTGCAAAGAACCATCTTTGTTGCAGGACCATTGTTTCCGCCGGATACGAGAGCATCCTTAAGAATGTCAACAGCCTGTGTCATGAGTTCTCCTGCATAAATGAGGTCGCCTACGAAATACTCGCCTTCCTCAAATCTGCTTCCGACAAGATCCATACCCTTCTGGCATGCTTCCATTGCCTTTGCAGCGTCTGCGCCGCCTTCTGCCATGACCTGGTTAAGGCCTTCAACCATTGCGTCCTCGTCGAGGTCGCCCATTGCTTCTGCTAATTTCTCAAAATCTACCATAATAATTCCTTTCCTTTCTCTACTATGGAACTAATACAAACTATTTTTTCTGCCCGAATTTACCTTGACGGTATGCACGGTTATACTTTCTGCCGCTCTTGTCCATCTCGCAAAGCGCTTCGCAGGCATAGATGGTGCCCATCATCTCAGCGTTGCAGGGGTCCATGATAGCGGAGTCAAGTCCTGCTTTGATCGCATATGCCATGCAGTTTGAGTTTACAAACTTTCTTGCAGGCATATCGAATGAAATGTTGGAGATAGCTCCGGTCACCTTTACTTCAGGTGCATAATCGTGAATGCCCTGGATGCAGGTTTCGAAGTCTCTCATTGCGTTTGCCATCGTTGAAAGAGCCATGACACAGGGATCGATGTGGAAGTTCTTAAGAGGAACTCCGTAGTGATTTGCCTTGTCGATCATTCTCTTTGCGATGTCGATCTTCTTCTGTGATTCATAAGGGATGCCGTCGTTGTCGCATGTAAGACCGACTACGTTCCATTCAGTTCCTGCTGCGAGCGGGAAAAGCATGTCACATTTGAGTCCGTCTTTTTCCATGTTGACGGAGTTGATCATACCCGGCTTCTTTACGAGACCTTCTTCGAAGACTCTCTTAAGAAGATCGGGGTTGGGGCTGTCGATACAAATGGGAACGTCAGAAACTGACTGCATTATATCGAGGAGCCATACCATTGCGTCGTATTCCAGTTCAGGTGCGCAGGACGGAGCACAGTCAAGAAAATGTGCGCCGGCTTCTGTCTGAGCGATCGTGCGCTGCTTGATCAGTTCAGCATCACGGTCTGCAATCGCCTGTTTGATGGACGGAATCGCGCCGTTGATTTTTTCGCCAATAATTATCATTTAAATACCTCCTGTACAGCAAGCAGTTACCAATTGGCAGGTAACCACAGTCTTATTATAGCATAGAGAAAAGGTATGTGAACCCCCTTTTTTAGTTATATGTTACAAATTCCAGAATTCACATTGTAGCTTTCTCTAACAAATAGCAAAATATTCCACAATATCGTCAGATTTGTATAACAATTCCATTTTTTCCTTATTTTAGCAAATTAAGGCAAATGGAATCATAGTCGCAAAATCTGCATGACACGTTCTCCCTGTTATAAAAAGCAGGCTTGATCTCGATATTTCCTTCCATGAGTCCGCCGCAGACTTCGGTGAGTTTTTCCTTGAAGACCTGACGGAGATCTTCCATTTCATCGGCGGATATGAGGTTCTTGTTTCCCCTCCTCACTTTGAATACTGTGGTCTCAACTTTCCCGCCTTTTATCTCTTCGTCCATAGCGGAGAGTATGGCATCGTCATCCACTGCGATTCCGTCAAGAGCGAAGTCAGCTGCGATCTTTTGCGCCAGATCACCGGAAATCTCGTCTGCGATCACGTCAGCATAGGCCCCGTCTCTTTCGGGATCCTTTACGGCATAATAGAACACACCGGCAGGTTTGAGGCTGTCTTCAGAGCCCAGAGCTCCTTCAAGATATATCATGAGCTGAAGATCAAGGCCTGCCTCGACTTTTCCTCTGTCGAACTGTTTGTTCCCCGACTTATAGTCTATGATCTTGACGTATCTGTCTTCTCCGCCCTTCAATATGTCTACCCTGTCTATCTGGCCTTCGATGACCGCCTTGCCCGCAGCTGTTTGTATCTCTACGGGAGGGAAGAATCCCCTCCTGCCGAATTTCGTCTCAAAGTACATGGCGGACACTTTGCCTTTACGCACCTGCTCTATCATGTATTTTGCGAACACTTCGCAGACTTTCTGAATGCGGGAGACCCTGTACAAGGAAGCTTCGTCGGACTCCATGACTCCTCCCAGAAGTTCTTCTTTGTGCGAATCTATGATCTTTAAGATCATATCTCTTGTTTCATCCTCCGTCACCGTCATCCAAGGGGACGCGGGGTCCGTCATTTCTATTCCGTTTTTGATGCATTCCCCCGTCAGTTTTTCCGACAGATCGAGAAGCACCTGATGATATATGGTGCCGGCTTCTCTGCTGCCAACGTCGAAAACGTTCAGCTCTTCCGGTCTTAGGCCATGGTTTACGAAATGCTTGAAAGGGCATGATGAATACTGCTCAAGCTGCGTCGGGCTAAAATAGTCCCCTCCCGTCTTTTCAAAAAGGCTCTTTGACAGTTCTTTTTCAAGATTCCCGCCATCAGGGCTGAAAAAGACAGCCCCTGCAGCAGCCTTTGCCACAGAGCTCTCTCTGACTTCGTTATACGCTTCTTTCCAAACTTCCGGAACAGGCTCTCCCCGGTCAAGTTTTTTGAGCATATTGGGGAGCACCGAAAATACGCTCTCCTTGCTCTGGATATATGAAGAAAGATCTTCGCTTTCGTCTATATCTCTTTCAAAAGAGGCAGCCTTAAGGCCTTGCGGCAAATCGTCAAGAAGGGCCGACGGTCTCATGGCATTGCCTTCAAGGTCTGACATGCAAACGCAGATCACCGTTTCTTCTGTTTCGGTGCAAAGGGCTCTTTCGATCTGATACATCTCCTCTTTCTGAAGCACTTCTGAACTCTTTGCAAAGCTGTATCCCGATCCTGCAAGAGACGAGATCTCCGATTCTGTAAGTATGTTTTCTCCTGTGCTGTCAGAGGGGATGATCCCGTCGTTGAATCCGGCGACGTACAGCTGTTTTATATCTGAAAAACTGGTCCTTGTTACTGAACCTATCCTGACTCTTCCTTCGGCCTGGGGCAGCACACCTATCTTCACATCTGCAAAGCATGAAACGAAAAGATCCGTATACTCTTCGCTGCTCATATTCTCGCTGCCGAAAAGTTCTGCCATCTGATCCATAAGTCCCGTCAGGATCTCAAAGCCTTGGGTCAATTCCTGGGCGGAATCCAAGAAGCCGCTTTCGTTCATCTCCGAAGCCTTCGACTCAAGAAGTCCGGGCAGATCTATATCTTCCGTGAGAAAAGCGTACAGTACAGCAGATTTTTCCGAAGCGGTCTTTGCCGCATCAAGTTTTTCCGCAAAGGGGATAAAAAGTTCTTCCAGGCGCTGCCTTATGGTTTCAACACAATTGAAGTCCTCGTCTCCCAGCCGGTCCCTGCCGTATTTGAAGGGCTTTAAAAAACCTTTGTCGAAGATCTTGTACTGTTTGACATAGTTCTCAAACAAGGAGATCTCCTCCCGGCTCAAACCAAGAGCTCCGCTTTTTATAAAGGACAGCACCGCTTGTCTTTTGAAACCGCTGACCGCAACTTCAAGGCAGGAGGAGACAGCGTCTGCAGTCAACGTGTGCTGCATGCTCCTTTTTTCATCCATGAACACGGGCACTCCGAAGGATCCAAGGACCCTTTTGAGGTTTTCGCCCATTCCCTCCATGTCCTGGCACAAAACCAGCATTTCTCCGTAGCCTGTATTATTATCTCTGTGTTTTGAGAGTATATCTGAAGCGATCGTCCTGCTCTGGGAATATGGAGACGAGCACTCTATGACACGCAGTTCCTTTGCTCCGCTTTCAAGGGGCTGGATATCGCATCTTTCTATGTGCAGGGCAGATGACAGTTTCTGCGCTGTTTCCTCACCGCACACATATATTTCTTTCCCGGCAAGAACAGCTGCATTGAATCCGGCTGCCCGGCCCTTGAGAGCCTTGAGAAATTCATATTCCCTCTTCGTGAAAGAGTAGAAATCGTAATACCATATGATGGACGACTGTATGTATGAAGACCTCTTCACCTTTTCCGCTGTGTATGCGAGGAGATCTTCGGAATCCGTATACTTCCCGGCCATCAACTCCTCATAATCGGAATAGATGATCTGCATATCCGACAGTTTAGACAGGAGCAGCGGCGAAACTTCTTTGCTGAGCTTTTCATTTATTGCGGCAAGATCGGACGGGCTGACCTCGTTTTGCTTCAGCTGTACGATGAAATCCCCTGCCATATCGAGAAAGCCCTCCGCATGGCAAACGGATCTGAAGGATATCATCTCCTCTTTTCTCTTCGAAGCTATCCTTCTTAATAGCATCTTTCTGCCTATGGTATTTACTGCCGTCTTCGAAGGAGCCCCTGTTTCGTTCAATATACCCGTGCGAAGCTTAGCCCCGGACATGACCGCAAAATCAAAGAAGCCCTCACCGCCGAGATACTTGAAACCGTCTTCTTCTGCCTGCAGCGTCGACTGGGCGGGAACGATGAGCACCACCCTCTCCGCAGGGCTTGCGCCACTTCTTATGGCATCGAGATCTTCCTTTATTCTTTTGTACATCTCACTGCGAAGCTGTTCTTCGCAGGATGATGTTAGTATCATTGACATATCGTCTTATTTTACCATAAAAATACTGCAGAATGTGCTTCTGCAGCCGTATAAGTTCTTATAAGATATCAACAAATTAATGTGGACATTTGTGCAAAATACTAATCTTCTTCTTTAGAGCTTTTCTGAATCAAGAATGACCGTAAAGGGTCCGTCGTTCAGAAGCTGCACCTTCATATCCGCACCGAATATGCCCCGCTTTACGGAAGGGATATACTCCTTGCTCTTTTCTAAAATGTATTCATACAAAGGCGAGGCGATCTCCGGAAGAGCTGCATCGGAAAAGCCCGGTCTGTTACCCCTTTTGCAATCGGCGTAGAGGGTGAACTGCGACACTATGAGGAGCTCGCCGCCGACATCCGCAAGGGACAGATTGGTCTTGCCGTTCTCGTCCTCGAAAATGCGAAGACCCTGCATCTTTTTGACCATTTTGTCTGCGGTCTCCTTCGTGTCGCTTTGAGTTATGCCAGCAAGCACCAAGAATCCCTTCCCTATTTCCGAATATACGCTGCCGTCTATGGTGACGGAAGCATTTTGAACTCTTTGTATCACAAATCTCATAAATATTCCTTTACAAAATGCCGGCGCAAAAGCGCCGGCACAGATCTCCTTATCTTTACAGTTTTGCCACCCAGTCGTTTACCTGCTCCTGAGTGAAGTCATTGAGCCTTTCATCGCCGAGCCATGTGATCTTGTCAGCATCCTTTGTGATGCCTTTGGCGTAGTCTATGGCCTTTCCTCCCTTGCTGGCGCCTGAGGTCATGAAGAACACAACGGTTTTTCCTGCAAGTTTGAGGCTGTCGATAAAGCTCTGCACTATTGCAGGATATACTCCGTACCAGTTGGGATAACCGATGAAGAACACCTCATACTGGCCCGGGCAATGGGCTTTCTTGAGAAGTTCAGGTCTTATGGAAGGATCATTATGCTCCTTGTTGCAGCGGCTGTCGGGATCTCTCCAGTTGATATCATCATCTGTATAGGGTTCCTTTGCCTGGATCTCGAAGAGTTTTCCCTTCGTTGCAGCGGCCACCTTTTCCGCTATATCTTTGGTAACGCCTTTGGTCGAGAAATATGCGACCATCACTTTCTTTTCACTGAAATCCATAATTTTGCCTCTTTTCATACACCGTTTGAACTAAACATATTACATATATATTATATCCCAAATGCAGGGTCTAAGCAATCCGGCCGCAAAAAAACCGGCATCACTGCCGGACTTTCGCTTTCCTTTTTCTTATCCATGTTGCGATCAGAAGCACTATGGCGGCGCCAAGAGCAGAGCCTGCCGCATCTATGAGCACGTCGCTGATCTGGCCGCTCCTTCCCGGCACGAAGATCTGATGAAGCTCATCGCTCACCGCATAAAGGGTCCCGGAAAGAGCCGGCCATACAAACGGCTTTTCGGTCCCGAATGCTCTGAAGCAAAAGCTGTAGAGCATACCGAGCACTGTATATTCTATGAAGTGTGCGGATTTTCTGACTATGAATGAAAGAGAAGCGGCCATCTCAAGGCGCGTTTCCATATCCATTTCCTCAAAGCCTTTGACGAATATGCTGCAGATCCTGTAGCAAATACCTGAACTGAGCACTGATGAACTTGCAGCGTCCTTTGCGGACATTGAGTATATAAAGAGCATCCACGCAGCTGCGAGGATGATGCTAATCGCTCTTATCAAGTTTGTCTTGGTGCTCTTTCTCATTTTCAAAACCAAAAACTGCGGGCCGATGCTATGGATTATACACCAGTTCCCGCAGTTATTGAAGCCCTGCCTTTTTGCTCTTATTCGAGGCCTACCCAGATGACGGGTCTGACAGCGTTATCTATGTGCTCTACGCTGTCTCCGACCATGCTGACTTCGCCTTTGTGGTTCACGTTGGTCTGGCAATATGCCATGGGAGCCCAGCCCGGAGTCCTCAGCCAATACCAGCAGTTACCTGTCTCTTCATTGACGTATGCGCCTTTTGAAACTGCGTATTCCGTCGCATAGCACTTGCGGTCTTCGTTGGTTTCGAAGTAGAGCTTTGCTTCGGTCGCACTCAGAAGAAACACTTTGTCAGATGTATTGCTTCCGTGGTTTGCATATATGTTGTCAGCTTTGTCGACTTTTACGGAAGTATAGGGGATCATAGCCTTTTCTTCCTTGGTGAATGCGGCGTCCACGAATTCACTTCCCAGCCATTTGCGAAGATCCGAATGCTCCCAGTCCACGTTTTCATATGTTCCGTGATATGCTTTGCAGTCAAGTCCCTTTTTGCTGACCAGTTTCACACTGTTTCTGTCCCTCGCGAGAACTATCCACTCAATTGATTCCTTGGGGCCGCCGGGCACCATCGTATATGATCCGAAACAAACAACGTCGCCGGGCTTTGCCACAGCTGCGCCGTACTCGGGATACTCAGCGATGAATCTTTGTCTGAGCTCTGTGTTTATGTTAAGAACTATGATCGCATCTGAGTATGATATCTCGCCGAGGGCTGAGAATCTGCGAGGCTCAAGGGCCTCTCCGTTCCTGTATACGGGGACCGGGCTTTTTTCTGATGCGACTGCTTCAAAAAGGTCTGACAATTTTAGTTTTTCGAGATCTTCTGCATTGTTGATGTTCATTGTATCGTTCCTTTCTTTAAATACCCCTATGGGGTATTGCTTTGACCATGGATATATTATACCCCCGAGGGGTATTTGTCAAGGTTTTTTTGTAGAATATTTATAACATATTTTTTAACAAAAAATATGTTTATTCCGGCCAGCAAAAAAGCTCCCCTTTGGGGAGCCTGTTTTGGAGCTACTGGCCGGATTCGAACCGGCGACCTGCTGATTACGAATCAGCTGCTCTGCCAGCTGAGCCACAGTAGCACGCGCAAAGTATTATAGCACAAGTATCGCAGTTTACAAACTATTTCTTTCCCTTTATTTCTGCAGCATAATCCTTCACCGTGTCTATTATCCATTTTCTCTTGATGATCATAGCTATGAGGACCGCTCCTATGATGGCATACCTTATGATGTTGCTGAGGTAAATGAGCGTACTCAGGATACAAATGCCGCACATTCCCGCAGCGAGTATCAATATGAACTTATCGTTGTAGATATGCCTTCCTGCGCTCTTCATATATCCCCTGTAATGCATGAAGATGAGAAGAGCATTTGAGATGAGGGTGGTATATGCAGCTCCCACAAGCCCGAAGACGGGGATGAGCACCGCGTTAAGGGCCAGATTGAGGAGGGATGACATTATGGTGGCCATGGTGATGTTCTTTGAATTCTTGTAGTAGAACTCCACGTTGGCGTAGATGTTGTAGGTGGAATTGAGAAAGGACACCGCCACAAGAGGCGGGATGGCGTATATACCTCTGTAGTACCTTGGCGGAGCAAGGATAGCAACCACCTCAGGCGCGACAGCGATAATGCCAAGGCATATGATGCCGTAGCCGACCAAAAGCCCCTTCACTATATTGGATACGGAATTGAAATCCTCTTTGTTGAACTTTTCGAATGAGTACGGGACCAAAGAAGCGTTGACTGCATCCCAGAATATGATGGCTATGGCGCCTATGCTCGCCATGACGCCGTAGATGCCGCCGTCCGCCTCTCCCACGAGGTCTGCGACCATGATCTTGTCTGCCCCGGACATGAGGTGCTGAGCAAGATAGTGAGGAAGAAGAGGAATGGCGAATGCCAGCATATGCTTCCATTTGACTCCGTCGAAGAAGCTCTTGCCTTTTGCGAGGAGATAGATATATATGGGTATGTAGAATAGCAGCTGTCCCGCTTCATTGCCCACCAACTTTGCAAAGGCTTCATTTCCGAGAAGTTCCATGAACCCGGGATCCGAATGGACCCTGAGTACGCAAAGCACAGAGGCAACCTGCCCTAAGATAACGGATAAAACAGTGACGAAGGTCGCCATCTTGTACCTGTACTCATAGCGCTGCCTCGCCATCCAGAATATCTGGGAGGGGCTGAATATCATGTGTATGAACATGACGACCATGTACTTGCTTTCCATGAGGAAAGATTCGGGAAGAAAACTCTTGAAAAGGAATATGAGCCCGAAGACCAGAACCGTGGCTATATTGCAAAGAACAAGGCTTGAAGAGATATATCTGTCCCTGTCGTCCCTATAGTCATTAAGGCCTGAGTTGAACACTCCGCCGGAAGTCATGCCGACCAAAGCCAGGACTTCCAGAATGGACACCCAGGAGTTGTACTTGGTGAGAACGCCGTACTGGGTGGTCTCCATGATCCTGGTAAAAGCCGAGGTCGCTAAAAAACTGACTCCTTTGAGAAAGAAGACAGAAAATGCGAATGCCACGGAGGACTTTACGGAATTCGGCATGCTTTTCCATTTTGACAAGAGTTTGTTCATCAGCGGTTTTCTAATTTATGTTTGATGGCTATGACCTTTTCGGACAGCTTGTATCCTATAAGTTTCTTTATCTTTGTTTTGAGCTTGACCCAGGGGCTGTGCCAGGATCCTGCGAAGTGATGTATGGTATGGGTGTTTTCGGTGCACTCAAGTTTGCCCGTAAGGTGGCTTTTCGGGCAGAACCAGTCCTTGGGGTAGAGAGTGAATCCGTCTACGGTCTGCTTCTGGTTGTTGAGCACGAGGCCGTGGGCAAGGCAGTAATCCGTGATGGTCACCACGTTTGTCGTTATATCATAAGACCCGTCGGGCAAAAGAAAATGCCTTGTATCATAGTCTTTAAGAAGGCCCGCAAAGAGCTCAAATCCCTTCTCACAGGCCATTATGCCGGTAGGTATGGCATCTACATCCTCAAAGCCGGAAAAAGCCCTCTCAGAGAGGAATTCGTCCAAAGGCTTTAGGACCTCGACGTCAGTGTCCATATAAATGCCGCCGCAGTCGACCAGGACTTTTAGCCTTGCGTAATCGGACACGAAAGCCCACTTTTTTGCTTCATAAGCCTCTTTGATATAGTCGTTCTGAGTCACGTCGAAATTGCTCTCGTTCCACTCGATGATCTCATAGTCAGGGCAATATTTCTTCCAGGTCTCTATGCATCTTGATGCATCTTCGGGAAGAGGATTCCCTCCGAACCAGATGTAATGTATAGTCTTCGGTATCATTCTACTTCCCTCCTTTCAGCCTGTTTAAAAAGAAAAGGCATCCCGGACCCAAGTAAAGGGCAAGGGCAGCGGCTTTGTTTTTGAGTCTGGTGTTTTTATCCGTGAGCATTTCAGCCTTTGCAGATCGAAGATATGAACAGATCTTATCGTAAACTCCGGGGTCTGTCTCTTTCAGTCCCTTTGTTTTGAGCAGCACCTGGCAGTAATCGCTGAACTTTTTGGATCTTGCAGCGCTCACAACAGAGGGAAAGTTGGCTTCGCAGTAGGCCACCAGGTTATCTGCAGCCTCTATCTCGTCCATGCTGTCCTTTCCCAAAGAGTGCATTATGCTGCTCTCTCTTTGCATATAGAAATAAATCTTTTTGCGGCTGACAGCGGTCTTTTCCGCTGATGCATAGTAATTATAGGTAGTGAATTCGTCCTCGTGATATCTTCCTACGGGGAAAGGATACTTTTTTGCAAATGCCATGGGCATCAAAATACAGCAGGCGCTGGTATCCATGCCGTCCTGATAGAGCATATGGGATAGAGCCTGCTCCGGATCAAACACGCAGTCCGAGTCGTCGTTGTCCGGTTTTGGCTCCGTTCCTTCAGCAAAAGGCAAGATACCGCCTACACAGACCTCGGCAACATATTTCTCCTTAAGACCCATCAAAGTCTCAAGATAGTCGCAAGATACGTAGTCGTCGCTGTCTATGAAGGTGACGAGATCTCCTTTTGCAACAGCTGTGCCGGCATTTCTGGCATCAGAAAGACCGCCGTTTTCTTTGTGAAGGGCGGTGACGTTATCGTACTTTGCTGCATATCTGTCGCAGATCTCGGGACAATCGTCAGGAGATCCGTCATCCACAAGGATGAGTTCAAAATCTCTGAAACTTTGGGACAATATGCTCTCAACGCATCTGTTTATATATTTTTCGACTTTGTATACAGGTACTATGACGCTGATCATCTTATTTTCCGAAGAACTCCAAAGTCTTTTCTATCACCGTATCAAGATCTTCCTTTGCCATGTCGTAGTACATGGGAAGCCTTACGAGCCTGTCGCTCTCAGAGGTCGTGTAAATATCCTCGCCGTCGAATCTGCCGAACCTGATACCCGCAGGAGCGCTGTGGAGAGGCACATAGTGGAAGGAACAGGTGATGCCGTTCTCCTTCATGAAGGCTATGTAGCTCTGCCTCGTATCAAGGTCTTTGCACTTTATATAGAACATGTGAGCGTTGTGGACGCAGCCTTCCGGGATGACGGGAAGCTCGATGAGCCCTTTGTCTTCCAGGACCTTGAGCCCGTCGTAGTATCCCTGCCAGGTAGCGAGCCTGTTTTCGTTTATCTCGTCGGCCATCTCCAGCTGAGCCCAAAGGTATGCGGCGTTAAGATCGCTCTGAAGGTAGCTGTCTCCGAAATCCACCCAATTGTATTTGGCCACCTGGCCCCTGAAGAACTGAGCTCTGTTGGTGCCCTTTTCTCTCAGGATCTCGGCTTTTTCTATGTAAGCGGGATCGTTGATGAGGACGGCTCCGCCCTCACCCATGGAATAGTTCTTTGTCTCATGGAAGGAGAAACATCCGAAGTCCCCTATGGTCCCAAGAGCCCTGCCCTTATAGAAGCTCATGACTCCCTGGGCCGCATCTTCCACCACTTTGAGACCGTGCTTTTTTGCTATGGCCATGATCTCATCCATCTCGCAGGATACACCGGCATAGTGGACTACGCATATGGCTTTGGTTTTATCTGTAATAGCCGCTTCGATCTTTTTTTCATCGATGTTCATGGTATCGGGGCGTATGTCCGTAAACACAAGTTTGGCCCCTGCAAGAACGAAGGAATTGGCCGTGCTTGAAAAGGTGAAGCTCGGAAGTATGACTTCGTCTCCCGGTTTTATGCCGCATAGGAACGCCGCCATATCAAGAGCGGTGGAACCGCTGGTGGTGAGCAGTACCTTAGGTGATTTGAACCTGTCCTCCATCCACTTGCTGCACTTCATGGTAAAGGGACCGTCGCCGCAGATCTTACGGTTTTCGATGGCTTCCTTCATATATTCGAGTTCTTTTCCCGCAAAAGGCGGAACGTTGAAAGGTATCATTTTGATCTCCTTATGATTATGCGTGATATATTTTTCCTTCCGCTACGGCTTTAAGGTGAACGCCGTAGGGTGACTTTCCGTACTTCTTCGCCGATGCCAAAAGCGTAGCTTTATCTATCCATTCGTATCTGTAGGCTATCTCTTCGGGGGCGGATATCTTGACTCCCTGTCTTTTTTCTATCATGCGGACGAAGTCCGCAGCTTCGAGAAGGCTGTCCATGGTGCCCGTATCGAGCCATGCGAAACCCCTTCCCAAAAGTTCTGCGTTTAGTTTTCCGCTCCGCAGATACATATCGTTGAGGCTGGTTATCTCAAGTTCATTTCTTTCTGACGGAGTAACTTTTTTGGCGAGTTTCGAAACTCCCTTGGGGTAGAAGTAAAGCCCTGTTATGGCGTAGTTGCTCTTCGGCTTCTTCGGCTTTTCCTCCACTGACAAGACTTTGCCGCTTTCATCGAATTCCACCACTCCGAACCTTTCGGGATCGTTGACGTAATAGCCGTAGACCGTGGCTTTGCCTTTTTCAGCCGCTATGACGCTTTGTTTCAAAGTCTTTGAAAAGCCGTTGCCGTAGAATATGTTGTCTCCGAGTATGAGTGCGCAGGCTTCGTCTCCTATGAACTCCTCACCTATGATGAAGGCCTGGGCGAGCCCGTCGGGAGAAGGCTGCACGGCATAGCTCAAGTTGATTCCGAACTGGGATCCGTCCCCTAAAAGGTTTTCGAACCTCGGCGTATCCTCCGGAGTGGATATGATCAGAATATCCCTTATCTCCGCCAGCATCAGCGTGGACAGAGGGTAATATATCATCGGTT